>CAYVCH010000026.1:0-15297 GCA_964449755.1 uncultured Actinomycetes bacterium | reverse complement strand
CCCAGGGCGCCCAGCCGCCGCTGGACCTCCCGGACCAGCTCCGGCGTGGCCTCGTGGAGGGGGTCGTGCCGCACCAGCAGCTCCCGGTCGTAGACGGCGAAGACCCGGGCCAGCTCGGCGACGGCGTCGGGGTGGTCGTCCACCCGCAGGTCCACGTAGCGGTCATTGCGCCCCTCGTACCCGCCTCCCTCCCGGGCGACCAGGAGGGCGGCGCTCTGCCGGCCCCGGCGGTCCCCACCGGCGGCGTCCCCGGCCAGCAGGGCGGCCAGCAGCCGGTCCACCAGGTCCCCCGAGGTGTCCCGGAAGGTCCGGGCCATGGCCTCCACGACGCCCTCGCCCACCCGGATGTTCCCCTGGCAGGCGAAGCCCTCCCCGGTCCGTCCCCCGGCCCAGGGCAGGCAGCCGGCCCCCGTGAACGTGGCGGCGCGTCCCCGGGCATCCACCAGCCCCACCTGGCGCTGCTCCCGGCCCTCGTCGGCCGCGACGAGCTGCCGCAGGGCCTCCTCCGCCGACAGGCCGCGGCCCATCAGCTCCAGGCCGCCCGGCCCGAAGTCGGTGTTGGCCCAGGACTGGGTGGCCACGGCACCCACCCCGGCCCGGGCCCAGGGGACGACGGCCCCCACGGCCGGGAACTTGGAGGCCACGGCCACCCCCCAGTCGCCCGCCCGGAGGTCGGCCGCCACGATGGAGAAGGTCACCGGAGGCCCCCTCCGCCGCCGGCCGCGACCCCCGTCATGGCCGGCGCACGAGCTGGAAGGAGGACCGGAGGTCGGCCAGGTGCTCCAGCATCCAGCCGGCCCCGAGCACCACCGTCTCCAGGGGCCGCTCCGCCAGGTGGACCGGGACCTCGCACTCCTGGGCCAGGAGCACGTCGAGGCCGCGGAGCAGGCTGCCGCCGCCCGTCAGGAACATCCCCGTCTCGAGCACGTCGTGGGTGAGCTCGGGCGGCGCCTCCGCCAGGCACCGCCGGGCCTCCTCCACGATGGCCTGCACGCTGGCGGACATCGCCTGGCGGACCTCGTCCTCTCCCAGGGTCAACTCCACCGTGTTGCCGGAGAGCAGCTCCCGGCCCCGGACGATGGCAGCCCGCTCCCGGGAGCCGGGGAAGGCGGACCCGACGGCGATCTTCACCTCCTCCGCCGCCCGCTCCCCGATGGCCACCCCGTACCGCTCCCGGACGTGCTCCCGGATGGCCGCGTCGAGGTCGAACCCGCCGAGGGGGGCCGACCTCCCGCTCACCACCCCGCCCATGGAGACGACCGCCATCTCCGACGTGCCGCCGCCCACGTCCACCACGAAGTTGCCGATGGGCTCGTGGATGGGGAGGCCGGCCCCGATGGCGGCGGCCAGCGGCTCCTCCACCAGCACCACCCCGCGGCCCCCCGCGGCCGTGATGGCCTCCTCGACGGCCCGGCGCTCCACCGGGGAGCTGGCCGACGGGACGGAGGCCACGACCCGGGGGCGGGGAAACCGGGAAGCCCCGACGCGCCGGAAGATGGCCGCGATCATCCGCTCGGTGACGTCGTACTCGGTCATGACCCCGTGGCGGAGGGGCCGGAGGGCCACCACGCTGCCCGAGGGTCCGCCCACGCGGGCCCAGGCCTCCTCCCCCAGGGCCACCACCTCGCCCGAGCGGGTGTCCAGCGCGACGACGGTGGGTTCCTGGAAGACGATGCCCTCGCCCTGGCGGTAGACCAGGGTGTTCGCCGTGCCCAGGTCGATGGCCAGGTCCCGCCCCACCTAGCTCCCCATCACCCAGCGGGACTCGCCGGAGGTGAGCTCCTCCTTCTTCCAGATGGGGACGTCCTCCTTGAGGCGCTCGATGCCGTGGCGGCAGGCCTCGAAGGCCTCCGACCGGTGGGGCGCCGAGCAGGCCACGACCACCGAGACCTCGCCCACGTCCAGGCGGCCCTGTCGGTGGACGAGGGCCACCCGGCAGATCGGCCACTTCTCCAGGATCTCGCCCGCGATCTCCTCGAGGCGGCGCACGGCGAGGTCCTGCCACGCCTCGTACCGGAGGGCCGTCACCGCCCCGGCGTCGGAGTGGTCCCGGACCGTCCCCACGAAGACGCAGGTGCCGCCGGCCGCCGGGTCCCCGACGAAGGCCACCGCCTCGGCCACATCGAGGGGCTCGTCGGTCACCCGCACCAGCAGGCGGTCGCGCACGGGCCCATTGTACGGGCGACCCGCGCCGACCTCGGCGGGTCGGGGAGGCGAACCTACAATCGAGGTGTGAGCGAGGAACGCCCCGAAGAGTTCGAGATCCCCATGGGGGACGTCTTCGCCGACGTGCCCCTGTTCCGGGAGATCCAGCGCGTCCTGCTGTCCTCCCGGGGCCCGGTCAACTGGGAGCTCGCCCGCCAGGTGGGCATCGCCGCGGCCCAGTGGGGGCGGGAGGACCCCCGGCCCGCCGAGGACGACCAGCGGAGCTTCGAGGCCGCCGTCCGCCTGGCCGAGCTGCACGTGGCGGAGGCCACCGGACTGGCGCCGCCGGCGGGCCTGCCCAGGGTCCGGGCGGTCCGGCGGGCCGAGTGGGTCCAGGCCAACCTGGAGGGCCTGCGGGCGCTGCTGGAGCCCGCCGCCGAGCGGATCGGACGGGCCATCGGGGCCGCGGGCCCCGGCGCCGACGGAGAGGCCGGCCTGGCCGCCCAGGTGCTCCGCCAGCTCTCCCCTCTGCTCCTGGGGGCCCAGGCGGGGGCGGTCCTCGGCTACCTGGGGCAGCGGGTGCTCGGGCAGTACGACGTGGCCGTGCCCCGGCCGGGGCCGGACACCCTGCTGTTCGTGGTCCCCAACATCGCGGCCTTCGAGCGCGACTGGAGCCTGGATCCCACCGACTTCCGCACGTGGGTGGCCGCCCACGAGGTCACCCACCGCTTCGAGTTCGCCCGGCCCTGGGTGGGCGAGCGCTTCCGGGCCCTCCTCGACGACTTCCTGTCCACCCTCGAGCTGGACGTGGCCGGGCTCCGGGAGCGCCTGTCCCGGCTGGACCCCACGGACCCCGAGGCCCTCCAGGGGCTCCTGCAGTCCGAGGAGGGGCTGTTCGGCACCGTCCTGGACGAGGAGCAGCGGATGAAGCTCGGCCGGATCCAGGCCTTCATGGCCGCCGCCGAGGGGTACGGGGACCACGTCACCCACGTCCTCGCCCGCCGCCTCCTGCCGACCCACGCCCGGATCGAGGAGGCGGTGCGCCGCCACCGCGAGGCGGAGGAGGCCGACCGGGTCTTCGAGCGGCTCCTCGGGATCGAGATGAAGCGGGAGCAGTACCGGCTGGGCCGGGCCTTCTGCGACCGGGTGGCGGACCTCGCCGACGAGGGCACCCTGGCCCGGATGTGGGCGTCGGCCGACGCCCTCCCCTCCCTCCCCGAGCTGGAGGAGCCCCGGCTCTGGCTGGCCCGCGTGGCGTAGGGCCGGCCGGGAACCGCCGGGGCCCTCGGGTATCCTGTGCCGCCGATGGCCATCGGGGAGCTCGTCGCCGCCACCGTCGCCGACCAGCGCGTCTTCGACACCCACGGCGAGGCGGCGCCGGCCGGCATCTACCTCCTGGCGGTCCCGGGACGCGCCCTGCCGTTCACGATCTACCGGGCCTGGAAGGTCCCCACCGGCACCGTGAGCGAGGAGGTCCGGTTCACCGGCCCCACGGGACGCCTCGTCTGGCGGTGGGGCCCCCGGGTTCGCCGGATGCTGGGGTCCATGGACCTCACGGTGGAGGCCGACCGGGTGGAGGACGCCATCTTCGACGAGGCCGGGGTGCACCTCGTCTCCTTCATCCTGGACGACGAGGTGGTGGGGCAGATCGAGGTCCCCGTCTACGTCCAGCAGGCCCCGACGAAGCTGCCCAGGGAGGTCGAGGAGGGCCTGCGCAAGTCCGACGTCATCTGGGTCGGGGCCGGCAACGCGAAGGGCCGCGTGCTCCCCGCCTGGTTCGTCTACCGGGGAGGCAAGATCTACGTGCTCTCCCAGCGGGAGCCGGGGTCCGACGAGCAGGTGGTGCCGGGCCTCTCCGGAGGCCGGGAGCTCTTGGTCATCACCCGGCGGAAGGCCGACCGCCCCGAGCGCCGGGGCCGGGACACGGCCCTGGACCGCTTCCACGCGTCGGTTCGGATCCTGGAGGGCGAGGAGTGGGAGGAGGCGGCCAGGTTCCTGGCGGACCGGCGCCGGAGCCGCGCCGGCCCCCCCGAGGACGCCATCGCCCGCTGGCGCGGGACCTGCGACATCGCCGAGCTCACGCCCCTCATCCCGACCTGAAGCCGGCCCCCGGCGCAGGGCCCCGGACGGGCTCACGCCATCGGGCGCCCGAGCACCTCCGCCAGGGCCCGCAGCTCCGCCCCCAGGGCCGACAGCTCCGGGGGCGTGAGGGCCTGCGGGCCGTCGCAGAGGGCCTCCTCGGGGCGGTGGTGGACGTCCACCATGACCCCGTCGGCGCCCGCGGCCACCGCCGCCCGGGCCCTGGGCGCCACCAGGGCCCGCTTGCCCATGGCGTGGGAGGGGTCCACGATGACCGGCAGGTGGCTCTCCTGCTGGGCCACCACCATGCCCCCCAGGTCGAGCGTGTTGCGGGTGGCCGGCTCGAAGGTGCGGATCCCGCGCTCGCACAGGATGATCTCCGAGTTCCCCCGCTGGGCGATGTACTCGGCGGCCATGAGCCACTCCTCCACGGTGGCCGACAGCCCTCGCTTGAGGAGGACGGGCTTGCGGGCCATGCCGACCTCCTTGAGGAGGGCGAAGTTCTGCATGTTGCGGGTGCCGATCTGGAGGGCGTCGGCCCACCCGGCCACCAGCTCCACGTCCCGGGTCTCCAGGACCTCGGTGACGACCGGGAGTCCCGTCTCCTCCCGGCACCTGGCCAGGATCTCCAGGCCCCGCTCGCCCAGCCCCTGGAAGGAGTAGGGCGACGTGCGGGGCTTGTAGGCCCCGCCCCGCAGGACCGTGGCGCCGCTCGCCTTGGCGGCCCGGGCAGCGATGAGGGCCTGCTCCTCGCTCTCCACCGCGCAGGGGCCGGCGACGAGGGTGAAGGTCCCTCGCCCGATCTCGACGGTACCGACCTTGACCGTGGTCGGCTCGGGGTGCAGGTCCCGGGCCACCATCTTGTAGGGCTTGCCCACCTGGATGACCCGCTCCACCCCGGGCAACTGCAGGAGGGGCAGGGCCGCGAACCGGGCCGTATCGCCCACCAGCCCGATGATCGTGTGCACCCGCCCGCGGGAGACGAAGGCCTCCCCACCGGCCTCGCGGACCTTCTCGGCCACGCGCTCGACGTCGGCCTCCGTCGCGTCCTTCCTCATCACCACGACCATCGCGACCTCCCACTGTGCGGCGGCCCGGGAGACTCAAGAACCCCGGGCCGGTGGCCCGGGGTCCCTGCGGTCCTCGTCGGCGGCAGGCGACTACGCCGGGCCCGGCCCGCCGTAGAAGCCGTAGACGAAGAAGCCGCCACAGGACCGCTGCATCGTGGCCCGCATTCTCCGCCATCGGAGGCGGGGTGGCAACCTCCGGAGGGGGCAACGGTGGAGGGGGCCGTTCGCGGAGACGGACCCCTTCCGGTTACCATTCCGGGCCGTGACCCTGACCGTCGTCGACCACCCCCTGTCCCAGCACCTCCTCACCGCACTCCGGGACCGCACCACCCCCCCGCCCGTCTTCCGGACCTTCACGAAACGCCTGGCCCTGGCCCTCGTCCTGGAGGCGGCCCGGGACCTCCCGACGGAGGAGGTGCCGGTCGAGACGCCCCTGGAGCGCACCACCGGCCGCGTCCTGGCAGGGGACCTGGTGGCCGTGCCGATCCTCCGGGCCGGCCTGGGGATGCTGGAGGCGGTCACCGAGCTGTTCCCGGAGGTGGCCGTGGGCTACGTCGGCCTGGAGCGGGACGAGGCCTCCCTCCTGCCCCAGTCCTACTACGAGAAGCTCCCCGACCTCTCGGGCCGTCACGTGCTGGTGCTGGACCCGATGCTGGCCACCGGCGGCTCGGGCGCCGCCGCCTGCGAGGCCATCAAGGCCGGGGGGCCCGCCTCCATCCGGTTCATCTGCGTGGTGGCGGCCCCCGAGGGGCTGGGACGCATGGAGGCCGAACACCCCGACGTGGCCATCTTCACGGCCTCCCTGGACCGGCAGCTCAACGAGCGAGGCTACATCCTGCCCGGCCTCGGGGACTTCGGCGACCGCCTGTTCGGCACCCTGTGAGCCGCGGGGTCTGGACCGGGCCATTGCGCGATGACGAAACGGCGGGCATCCGCACAAGCGCCCCCTTGCGTATGCTTCGTTGGGCGTACCCGCGCCACGGGAAGGAGGGGACCATGACACGGTGGACGAGACCGGCAGCCCTGGCCGCGGTCCTCGCGCTGGCGGCCGCCGCCTGCGCCCGGGAGGCGGCGCCGCCTCCGGCGAGCCCGCCCGCGGAGCTGCCGGGGGCGGGGATGAAGGCCTGCCAGGTGACGGACGTCGGCGGCATCGACGACAAGAGCTTCAACCAGACGGCCTGGGCCGGGGTCCAGCGGGCCGCCGACGAGCTCGGGGTCGAGGCGAAGTTCCTCGAGTCCCAGGCCGAGACCGACTACGCGCCGAACATCCAGGCGTTCCTCGACGAGGGCTGCGACATCATCATCACCGTGGGCTTCCTCCTCGGGGACGCGACGAAGGAGGCGGCCAACGCCAACCCCGACGTGCCCTTCGCCATCGTCGACTTCGCGTACGGCGAGGGGGAGATCGCGGCCAACAACGTCCTGGGCCTCACCTTCGCCACCGACCAGGCCGCCTTCCTCGCGGGCTACCTGGCCGCGGGGATGACGAAGACCGGCACCGTGGCCACCTACGGAGGCGTGAACATCCCGCCGGTCACGATCTTCATGAACGGCTTCTGGGCCGGGGTCCAGAAGTTCAACCAGGACAACGGCACGAGCGTCAAGGTCCTGGGCTGGGACGCCGCCGCCCAGGACGGCACCTTCACCGGCGACTTCGAGGACCAGACGAAGGGCCGGCAGGTGAGCGAGGACTTCATCGCCGAGGGAGCCGACATCATCCTGCCGGTGGCCGGCCCCGTGGGCTTCGGGACCACGGCGGCCGTCCAGGACTCCCCCCAGGACGACATGGCCATCTGGGTGGACACCGACGGCTGCATCTCGGCCTCGGAGTTCTGCCCGCTGTTCCTGACGAGCGTCATGAAGAACATGGACGTCGCCGTCTTCGAGGCCATCAAGCAGGTCGTCGAGGGCACCTTCGAGGGCGGGGTCTTCGTCGGGACCCTGGAGAACAACGGCGTCGGCATCGCCCCGTACCACGAGTTCGAGGACGACGTGCCCCAGGAACTGAAGGACCGGGTCGAGGAGCTCCGTCAGGGCATCATCGACGGGTCGGTGTCCGCGGACTACAACGACTACCTGTAGGGGCGGCGAGGGCTCGCTGGAGGGCGCCGGGCGAGGTCCCGGCGCCCTCCGTATGCTGTGCCCGCGCGGAGGCGGCATGCGACTGGAGCTCGTGGGGATCAGCAAGCGGTTCCCGGGGGTCGTGGCCAACGACCGAGTGAGCCTCACCGTGGAGCCCGGGGAGATCCACGGCCTCCTCGGCGAGAACGGCGCCGGCAAGACCACCCTGATGAACATCCTCTACGGCCTCTACCGGGCCGACGAGGGGGACGTGCGCATCGACGGCGAGCCGGTGCGCTTCACGAGCCCGCGCGACGCCATCGCCGCCGGCCTCGGCATGGTGCACCAGCACTTCATGCTGATCCCCGTGTTCACGGTGACCGAGAACATCATGCTCGGCGTCGAACCCCGGGGGCGGGCCGGCTTCCTGGACCGGGCCGCGGCCCGCCGGAGGGTCGAGGAGCTGTCCCGCCGCTACGGGCTCGAGGTCCCACCCGACGCGCTGGTGGAGGAGCTGCCCGTGGGCGTGCAGCAGCGGGTGGAGATCCTGAAGGCCCTCTACCGGGAGGCCCGGGTGCTCATCCTGGACGAACCGACGGCCGTCCTCACCCCCCAGGAGACCGAGGAGCTGTTCGCCGTGATGCGCTCGCTCAAGGAGGCCGGGCGGTCGGTGATCTTCATCACCCACAAGCTGAAGGAGGTCCTGGCCGTGGCCGACCGCATCACCGTGCTCCGCCGCGGCCGGGTGGTGGGCACCACGACGCCCGGGGAGACCTCCGAGGAAGACCTGGCCGCCATGATGGTGGGGCGGACCGTCGAGCTGGCCGTGGAGAAGGCCCCCGCCAGCCCGGGGGAGGTCGTCCTCGCCGTCCGCGACCTCGTGGTCCTGGACGACCGCGGACACCCCGCCGTGGACGGGGTGTCCCTGGACGTCCACGCCGGCGAGATCGTCTGCCTCGCCGGCGTCCAGGGCAACGGACAGACCGAGCTGGTGGAGGCCCTCACGGGCCTGCGGCCGGCGGCGTCCGGCAGTGCCCGGATCCTGGGTCACGACGTCACCCGGGCCTCGCCCCGGGCGGTGCTCCGCGCCGGCGTCGGCCACGTCCCCGAGGACCGGGTCAAGGACGGCCTGATCCTGGACTTCACCATCGCCGATAACCTGGTCCTCAACACCTTCGACGAGCCGCCCTTCGCCCGCTTCCTGCTCCGCGACGAGGACGCGGTCCGGCGGGCCGCCGAGGAGCGGGCCCGGGCCTTCGACATCCGGACGCCCTCGGTGCTCCTCACCGTGGCCACCCTCTCCGGGGGCAACCAGCAGAAGGTGATCGTGGCCCGGGAGTTCTCCCGACCCATCCGGCTCCTCATCGCCAGCCAGCCCACCCGGGGCCTCGACGTCGGCTCCGTCGAGTACATCCACCGTCGCCTGGTGCAGGAGCGCGACGAGGGGGTGGGCGTGCTGCTCGTGTCCCCCGAGCTGGACGAGGTGCTGGCCCTAGCGGACCGGGTGGCCGTCATGTACCGGGGGCGGATCGTCGAGGTCCTCCCCGCCGAGCGGGCCACCCGCGACCGGGTCGGGCTGCTCATGGCGGGGGTGAGCCCGGAGGTGGAGGCGGCCGCCGGTGGCTGAGCTCCCCGACCGCCGGGCCGTGGCGGAGGCCCCCGAGGAGGGGCGGGCCGCCGGGGAGGTCGTTCAGCGGGTCGCCCCCGTCGGGTTCGTCGAGATCATCACCGGGCGGGGGTGGCGCGAGACCGTCCTCGTCCCGGGCCTGGCGGTGCTGACCGCCCTCGTCGTCGGCGCCCTGATCGTGGCCTTCACCGACGAGGAGTCGCTGGCGGCCTGGGGGAACGTCCTGGTCGACCCGGGACGGGCCCTCCGCGAGTCCGGCGCGGCCGTGGCCGAGGCCTACCGGGCGCTGTTCACCGGGGCCCTGGGGACCCCCGGCCGCTTCGCCGAGGCCTTCCGGACCGGCCGAGCCGAGGACCTCTTCCGGGCCTTCGGCCCCCTCTCGGAGACGTTGGTGGTGGCCACGCCCCTGATCCTCACCGGCCTGGCCGTGGCCCTGCCGTTCCGGGCCGGCCTGTTCAACATCGGCGCCGAGGGACAGCTCACGGTGGGGGCGGCCTCCGCCGCCGCCGTCGGCTTCTCCCTGGGCTTCCTCCCCGGGCCGCTCCACCTCGCCCTCATCGTCCTGGCGGGGGTGGCCGGAGGCGTGGCCTGGGGCGGGCTCCCCGGGCTGCTCAAGGCCAGGACCGGCGCCCACGAGGTGATCACGACGATCATGATGAACTTCGTCGCGGGCTTCCTCGCCCTGTACCTGCTCGGCACCGACTTCTTCCGCCGGCCGGACCGGACCGACCCCATCTCCAAGCCCGCCGAGGCGGCCTTTCCCCACCTGCTCGGGGGGAACCTCCGCGTGCACCTCGGCCTCCTGGTGGCCCTGGCCGCGGCCGGCGGGTTCGCCTGGCTCATGAACCGCACGACCGTCGGGTTCCGGTTCAAGGCGGTGGGGGCCAACCCCGACGCCGCCCGCGCGGCGGGGATCGACCCCACCCGGGTCTACCTGCTGATCATGGCCCTGGCGGGGTCCCTGGCCGGCCTGGCCGGGGCCAACCAGCTCGCCAGCGTCACCCCGAGCCTGACGCCGGGCTTCTCGTCGGGCATGGGCTTCGACGGGATCACCATCGCCCTCCTCGGCCGGGCCCGGGCGACGGGGGTGGTGGCCGCCGCCCTGCTGTTCGGGGCCCTCCGCGCCGGCTCCCGGGCCATGCAGGCCGCCACCCGGACCCCCGTGGACATCGTGGTCGTCATCCAGGCCCTGGTCGTCGTGTTCATCGCGGCCCCCGCCCTCGTCCGGAGCCTGTACCGGCTGCGACGGCGCGACGTCGCCCTGGTGGCGGAGGCCGGCGGGGGGGGCGGATGAGGGCCGCCGTGGCCCTCGGGGCACCCGCCGTCTCGGTCCGGCGAGCGCGGCTCACCGGGGCCTTCTTCCTCCTGGTGGCCGCCGTCATCCTCGTGGCCTTTGGGCTCGGCACGGAACCCGGCCTGGACTCGAGGTTCGTGCTGAACCTCCGCGGAAGTCCCACGGCCGTGGAGGTACCGGACCTCGTGGTGCCCACCCGGGCCACGGCCCTCCTGCTGGCCGCCGTCTGCTCCTTCCTGGGCGGGGTACAGCTCACGAGGGGCTTCGGGAGGAGGACCAACCTGGTCCTGGGCCTGGTCGTGACCCTGTTCGTCTTCGCCTTCCTGGCCTGGGCCGCCCGGGGGGAGGCCCTGAACCTTCCGGGGATGCTGAAGAGCACGCTGCTGCGCTCCGCGCCCATCACCTTCGGGGCCCTCTCCGGGGTGCTCTGCGAGCGGTCGGGGGTCATCAACATCGCCATCGAGGGGATGCTCCTCGCCGGAGCCTTGACGGGCGCCGTGGTGGCGAGCGTCACGCACGACCTCTGGGTGGGCCTGCTCCTCGCGTCGGTGGTGGGCGGGGTCTTCGGCTGGATCCTGGCGGTCCTCGCCATCCGCTACCAGGTGGACCAGATCATCGCCGGGTTCTTCCTGTTCATCCTGGGGTCCGGCCTCACCGCCTTTCTGTCGGCCCGGTTCCTCCAGCGCAACCAGGCCCTGAACACCCCCGGCCGGTTCCAGGACGTCCCGCTCCCGCTCCTGTCGGACATCCCCGTCCTGGGACCGGTCCTGTTCCACAACAACGTCTTCATCTACCTGATGTTCCTGCTCATCGCCGCCATCCACGTGGGGCTGTTCCACACCCGCTGGGGCCTGCGGGTCCGGGCCGTCGGCGAGCACCCCCGGGCCGCCGACACCGTCGGGATCCGCGTGCTCTTCACCCGATACCGCAACGTGATCCTGGGCGGCATGGTCGCGGGCCTGGGCGGCGCCTTCTTCACCCTGGGCTCGGTGGGACGGTTCGACGAGGGCATGACCGCCGGGAAGGGCTTCATCGGCCTGGCCGCCATGATCTTCGGGCGGTGGAACCCCGTCGGGGCCTTCGCCGCGGCCCTCGTCTTCGGCTTCGCCGACTCCCTGCAGACGAAACTGTCGATCCTGCGCGTGCCGATCCCGTCCGAGATCCTCCTCATGGCCCCCTACCTCACGACGATCCTCGTGGTCGCCGGCGTCGTCCGCAGGGCGCGCCCGCCGGCGGCCGACGGCAAGCCCTACGTCAAGGAGTGACCGTGCGGGAGCCGTCCGAGACCGCCGCGGGCTCGGAGGGCCAGCAGCCCGCCCGCGACCCGGAGGCGGCCCTCCGGGAGCGGGTCCGCCTCGGCGCCTTCCACGACTGGGCCGGCCTGCGCCTCGTCCGCGTGGCCGCCGGCGAGGTGGAGGTGGCCATGGAGGTGGACCGGCGGCACCTGAACCCCTCGGGGGTGGTCCACGGTGGCGTCATCGCGAGCATCGCGGACACGGCGGCCGGGCTCGCCGTCCGCTCGGCCATGCCGCCGGGCTGGCTCCAGACCACCGCCCACCTCGGCGTGAGCTACCTCGCGGCCGGCAGGCCCGGCCGCCTCGTCGGGCGGGGTCGCGCCGTGCGGGTGGGACGCCGGACGGCCTACGCCGAGGCGGAGGTCCTGGACGCCCGGGGCACGCTGCTCGCCCGGGCCACCGCCACCCTGGTCCTGCTCCCCGAGGGGTAGCCGGACCCCGGGGGCCGACCGCCCGACGGAGACCGGCCGTCCGGGACCTCCTTCGGGGACCGATGCGCCGTACGTGAGCCGCCCCGGGGCACCGGCCAGGCCGACGCCCCTGGCTAGTACTCGATGTCCAGGGCGCCCATGATCTCGGGGAGCAGGGAGAAGGGCCCGGCCAGGCCCATGAGGGCGAGCAGGTTTCCCGAGACCTTGAGCTTGCCCGTCATGAACGCGCTCACGGGGCTCAGTTCGCCCGTGGCCAGGGCGGCCGCCGTCGCGTAGTCCTGGGTGATGACGGCGTCCGGCCCCTCGATGTCGCCGAGGCCCATGTCGACCTGGCCGTCCTCGATCCGCAGCCAGTAGCGGACCTCGCCGCCCCCAGCCCTGATGACCTGCTGGAGCTTGGCCCGCTGGGAGGCGATGCCCTGCCGGAACTCCTCGTTCGCGTTGAGGGCGGCCTTGAAGGCCTCCGCCCACTCGGGGGAAAGGAACTTCACGGGCAGCCTCCTTGTCCTCGCGGCGGGGCCGAGTATAGCCGGCCCTCCCCCAAGCCTGGGCCCGGCGTCCCGCCCAGGAGGCGGCCCCGACCGGCGGCCCGCCGGCCCCTGGACGGGTTCGGGCAGTGGCGTGAGTCCACGTCTGTAACCTTCTGCCCGCTCCCGTGGTCTTCCTCATCGAGAGGAGGTGAGAGCAGGTGTATCCGTTCGGGGCCGTGGTCCTGCTCGGTCTCGTCGTGGCCAAGCTGGTGGACCTGGTCCACGGCTTCGTCCCCATGCCCCGCAACAGCCGGCTGGCGCTCGCCTTCGTCCTGGGCGTCCTCGGCACCTGGGCGACGGACTACTCGATGTTCGCCGCCTGGGACATCGCCTTCCGGGCGGCGTGGATGGGGCCGGTCGGCACCGGGCTCGTGCTGGGCGGCGTCGCGGCCTTCTGGCACGAGGTGCTGGACCTGCTGGCCTCCACCGCCCGTCGGGTCCACGACCAGGCCACGGAGATCGAGACCCGCATCCCGCGCGCGGCCTGACCCCGCGCCGGGCCTGGAGGAAGAGGGCCGCCTTCCCCGGCCCTCTTCCCCGCCTTCGGCAGAGCCCCGCCCTGGCCCGCCTTCAGGCCCCCGCCCGGGCGGGCCCCGTCTCCGACTGCCCGAGGTGGAAGAGCTGCGGGTCGGTGAGGTGGCGCACGTCGTTCAGGAACCGCACCCGCCTCGCGCCACCTTCGCAGATCACGGAGTTCAGCGACGTGTTCTCGGGGAGGAAGAACATCTCCTGCTCCAGGCCGAGCACGTGGCCGACGTAGGCGTTGATGACCCCTCCGTGGGCGACCACGAAGAGGTTGCCGGCGGGGTGCCGGGCGAGGATGGCCTCGACGGCCCCCACCACGCGCCGCCGGAGCCCGTCGGTGCTCTCGGCCCCCGGAGCCATGCTCCACATGGGCTCCTGCTCCCGGAACCGGCGGGCCAGGTCCTCGTCGGTGGCCAGGATCTCCTCGAAGGAGCGGTTCTCCCACTCCCCCACGAAGGCCTCACCCAGGTCCTCCTCGAGCTCGACCCGAACCCCCGCCCGCTCGGCGTAGGGGGCGATGGTCTCCCGGGCCCGGCGGAAGGGGGACGAGTAGACGGCGGTCGGCGGTTCCATCAGCAGCAGGCGCCGGGCGAGCAGCTCCGCCTGCTCCCGGCCCCGCTCGGACAGGGGCGGATCCCACTGGAGGCCCCGGGGGGTGGCCCGCATGTCGTTGGAGGCGAAGTCCGCCTCCCCGTGACGGATCAGCAACAGCACGCGCGCCGCAGGGGGCTCGGGCACGCCGCCGATGATAGCGGCGGTCACCGGAGGCCCAACCGCCGCAGCTCCCGGCGCCAGCACTCCGAGTGCCAGTGCCGCCGCTCCTCGACCCGGCCCTCGGGCACCACCACCAGGTGCGACGTGCCCGGACGGACCACGTGGTCGCACCCGGGGCACCGGTAGGGCTTCCCCCCGGAGGTGGCCCGCACCTCGAACCCCGGCACCTCCACCCAGGCCGGCGCCCGGGCTGCCGGGCGCGGGGGTGGTGGCGGCGGCTCCCGCTGCGGGTGGCGGCGGGGCACCTCAGCCTCCCACCGCCAGGGGGCGGACGAGGGACCCGGCATGGACGGCGAGGGAGCCCTGAGCCGCGTCGGCCCGGACCGGGAAGGAGCCGTCGCCGCCCTCGACCGGGACGTGGGCGGCCCGCTCAGCGAGCCCCGCGAGCACCCGAGCGAGGGTCCCCCGCCGGGCGAGGGGGTGCCGGGTCCACGGCATGGGCACGCGGATACGCTACAAGGTGCTCGCCCCGCAGGGCGGCCCGGGGTCGGGCGCACCTGTCATCATGGACGGGTGGCGGGGAGGCTGTACCTCGGCACCTCGGGCTTCGCCTACGAGGGCTGGAGGGGGACCTTCTTTCCGGAGGAGCTGCCCTCCCGGCGGATGCTCGCCCACTACGCCAGCCGCTTCGGCGCCGTCGAGGTCAACGCCACCTTCCGCCGCTTCCCCTCGGAGCGGGCCCTGGCCGGCTGGCGGGACCTGGTCCCGGAGGGCTTCGTCTTCGCCCTCAAGGCCCACCAGCGCATCACCCACGGCAAGCGCCTGGCCGACACCGACGAGGACGTCGCGGCCTTCCTCGAGCGGGCCGCCCACCTCGGGGAGCACCGGGGCCCCGTCCTGTTCCAGTGCCCGCCCAGCCTGCGGTACGACCGGCGGCTCATCGAGGTCTTCCTGGGCTCCCTCCCGCCCTGGGCCAAGACCGTCATGGAGTTCCGCCACCCCTCCTGGGAGGAGGCCCGGCCCCTCCTGGCCGAGCATGGGGTGGCCTGGTGCGTCGCCGAGACCGACGGGCGGCCCTTCGCCGGCGAGGTCCCGGCCCACCCCTTCGCCTACCTCCGCCTCCGGAAGACCGCCTACGCCGCCCACGAGCTGGCTGCCTGGGCCGGGCGGCTGCGCTCGGTCCTGGCGTCCGGGCGCGACGCCTACTGCTTCGTCAAGCACGACGAGGCGGGCCGGGCCCCGGCCGTCGCGCTCCAGCTGGCGGCCCTCCTCGTCGGGGAGGGCTAGGTGCGGTTCCCGTTCACGTCGTAGACAGGTGAGAGCCTCCTGGCCCGGTCCTCGGCGGCTCCCGGGCCCGACCGCGGCCCGCCATCGCAGGGAGACCCCGCCGGGCCGGGAGGCCCGGGCCCAACCGGGGACCGTACGCAGGGAGACCCCGCCGTGGGGGGAGGCCGTGTCCCTCCTCGCGGGGCCCCGCCTACGGTGGTCCGCGGTCCGGCAGGACCGTGCCGTCGGGGCGAAGGAAC
>CAYVCH010000025.1:0-15697 GCA_964449755.1 uncultured Actinomycetes bacterium | reverse complement strand
GGCTCAGTGACGCCCCTCACATCCAGGGCCCCCCGGTCGGGGGATTTTCGGGCTAGCGTTGGGCACGTGGCTCGGGTCTCCCCGGTCCTGGTCCTCCTGGCCCTGGCGGCCGCGTGCTCCAGGCCGGCCGAGCCCCGCCTCGGCCTCGTGCCCATCGCGGAGCCGATGCCGGCGCTCCGGGGCCCGACCCTGGACGGGGGGTTCGTCGACGCCGGCGACTACCGGGGCAAGGTGGTGCTGGTGAACTTCTGGGCCACCTGGTGCGCCCCCTGCCGGCGGGAGCAGCCCTTCCTCCAGCGGATCTGGGAGCGCTACCGGGAGCGGGGCGTCGCCTTCATCGGCGTGGACGTCGACGACGACCCCGCCGCCGCCCGGGTCTGGGTGGAGGACGAGTTCCACGTCACCTACCCGAGCATCGTGGACCAGGAGGCGGCCTGGGCCGACGACTTCGGCTTCGTGGGCCTGCCCGCCACCTACCTCGTGGACCGGGAGGGCACGATGCGCTACCGGATCCTGGGGGAGGCCAGGGAGGAGGACCTCACCCGCGCCCTCGAGGAGCTGCTGGCGGAAGGGGGTTGAGGCCCGGGCGTCAGGCGGCCAGGGGCAGGAGCCGGTCGGCGGCCACGGCGGCGAAGAGCACCGCGAGGTAGACGGAGGAGAACTTGAACAGGCTCCAGGCCAGGCCAGGCGAGGGAGTCCTCCACAGCCGCAGGGCCTGGGCCACGAAGGCCCCCCCCAGGACCAGGGCGGTGGCGAGGTAGACCGGTCCCATCCCGGCCACGGGCACGAGGGCGAGGCTCACCGCGAGGAGCAGGAGGGAGTAGAGCAGGATCTGCTCCCGGGCCGCCCGCTCCCCCCGGACCACGGGCAGCATGGGGACCCCGGCCGCCGCGTAGTCGCCGGCGTAGCGCATGGCCAGGGCCCAGAAGTGGGGCGGGGTCCAGACGAAGACGATGGCGAACAGGACCAGGGCGGGGACGCCGACGGTGCCGGTGACCGCGGCCCAGCCCACCAGGGCCGGCACGGCGCCGGCGGCCCCCCCGATGACGATGTTCTGGTCGGTGGTCCGCTTCAGCCACAGGGTGTACACGAACACGTAGAAGGCCAGGGCCGACAGGGCCAGGGCGGCGGCCAGGACGTTCACCGTCGTGGCCAGGAACAGGAAGGCGGCGCAGGCGAGGACGAACCCGAAGCGGAGGGCCGACTCGGGGCGGACCTGGCCCGCCGGGAGCGGCCGCCGACGGGTGCGGCGCATCACCCGGTCGATGTCCCGGTCCAGGAACCCGTTGATCGCGTTGGCCCCCCCCGCGGCGAGCGCGCCTCCCGCCAGGGTGGCCGCCACCAGCGCCGCCGGCGGCGGGCCGCCGGCGGCGAGGACCATGGCGGGGACCGTGGTGAGGAGCAGCAGGCCCACGATGCGGGGCTTCGTGAGCCGCGCGTAGGCGGTGAGGCGCTCCCGGAGGGGCGGGCGGGCCCCGGGCGACGCGTCCCGGGCCGCCTCGCGGGGTCCGGCGAGGAAGCGGGAGGCCACGGCCAGGGCCACCAGCACCCCCCAGAGGAGGGCCGACAGCGCCACGTGCCCCGCCACGGCGGCGGGGGCCAGGCGAGCCCAGACGTTGGCGGCTCCCACCATGACCTGGGCGGCCACGAGGACGAGGGCGGTCGTCGACAGCACGACGGCCGGTCGCGACCGGGGCTCCAGGGCCCGGGCCCGGACGGCGGTCCAGAGCACCAGGAGCACGAGGATCGCTGCCAGCAGCCGGTGGGCGAACATCAGGGTGGCGACGCCGCCCAGGGTGGGGACCAGCCGGCCGTCCATGAGGGGCCAGTCCAGGAACACCAGGCCGGCGTTCTCGGCCCGGACGTAGGTCCCCACGAGCAGCAGGACGAAGGCGACCGCCGCCGTCCCCGCCGTGAGCCGGGCGAAGCCCGGGTCCAGGGTGCCCGCCCGGCCCCCCTCCGGCTGTGGACCGCCAGGGGCCTCCAGCATGAGGGAGGCCGTCAGCACGTCCACCTGCAGGGCGAGGACGGCCATGGCGGCGGCGAAGTGGGCCGTCACCCATCCCGGGTTGAGCCCGGTCAGGACCACCACGCCCCCCAGGGCCGCCTGGAGGAGCACCAGGCCGAGGGCGGCCGCCGCCGGCCAGCGCACGCGGGGCACCTCCCGGTACCGGCGCCAGGCGGCGACGGCCACGAGGGCGATGAGCGGCACGACGAGGGTGGCGAGGAGCCGGTGCACGTACTCGATGAGGGCGTGCTCCTCGAGGGGCGGGATCCAGCGGCCGAAGCACCGGGGCCAGTCGGGGCAGCCATCCCCGGACCCGGTGGCCCGCACCAGCCCGCCCCAGCCGACGAGGAGCCCGCTGGCCGCGACGCTGGCGGCGGCGAGCCGGCGGAAGCGGTTCATCGGACCTGCCCGAGCACGGGGCCCCACTATAGCCGGTGCGCGCCGGGGAGGGGACGGGCCGCCGGGTGTCATACTGGCGCCGATGGGTCGCGGCGAGGAACCGGCCACCCTGCCCCAGGCCCTGGCGGACCTGCGCTGCCGCGTGGACGCGGTCCTCGAGGACTTCCTCGCCCGGGAGCGGGCCGCCCTGGCCGAGGCCGACCCCGAGGGCGCCGTCCTGGTGGACGAGCTGCTCCGCCTGGTCCGGGCGGGGGGCAAGCGCCTCCGGCCGGCCTTCTGCTACCTCGGGCACCTGGCGGCCGGGGGGAGCGACGGCGAGCCCATCGTCCGGGCCGCTGCCTCCCTGGAGCTGCTGCACACCTTCGCCCTCATCCACGACGACGTCATGGACGGCTCGACCAGCCGCCGGGGGGTCCCCGCCACCCACGTGCGCTTCGCCGAGGAGCACCGGCGGCGGGGGCTGGCGGACCCGGAGCGGTTCGGGGCCGCCGCCGCCATCCTGGTGGGTGACCTGGCGGCGGTGCTGGCAGACCGGCTGTTCCTGGCCTCGGGCTTCCCGGCCGAGGTCCTCCTGCAGGCCCGGCACCGCTACGACAGCATGCGGCTGGAGATGGCCGTGGGACAGCTCCTCGACCTGGCGGGCGGCGGTGCCGACGAGGCCCGGGCCCGGCGCATCGCGGCCCTGAAGACCGGAAGCTACACGGTGGAGGGCCCCCTGCAGGTGGGAGCCGCCCTGGCCGGGGCGGGGCTCGAGGTGATGGCCGCCCTCTCCCGCTCCGGGCGGCCCCTGGGCGAGGCCTTCCAGATCCGCGACGACCTCCTGGCCGTCCTGGGCGAGGAGGAGGACTCGCTCGCGGGGCGTCCGTCGGTCCTCCGGGCCCTGGCCTCGGGGTCCGGCGGGGAGGCCCTCCGGGCCGGGGGGGAGGCGGTGGTGGCCGCCGACGCGGTGGGGCGCGCCCGGGCCCTGGTGCGGGACCTGGTCGCGGAGGCGGTGGTGGCCCTGGAGGCGCCGGTGCTGGAGCGACGGGCAGCGGCGGCCCTCCGGTCCGTGGCGGAAGCCCTGGCCGCGGTGGCCTGGCCCCTGGGGTGACGGACCTCGCTGCCCTGCGCCGGGCCTACGGTGACCTCCCCGTGGTCCACGTGGCCACCGTCGGGCCCGATGGGGCACCCCACGTCGTCCCCCTCTGGTTCGTCTGGCGGGAGGACGCCATCTACGCCTCCCTCCGCCGGGGGGGCCGCACGGCGGCGAACCTGCGGCACGAGCCCAGGGTGGCCCTGGCCCTGGAGCGGGGCCGGGACTGGACGGAGCTCGCCGGCGTCGTGGTCCACGGGGTGGGCTCCCTCCTCGCCCCCCAGGACCCGCTCGTGCGGGCGCCCATCTCCGCCTGGCACGAGAAGTACCGCCCCTACCTCGCGGGGGAGGGGTTCCGCCGGCTCACCGAGGACCTGGCCGACCTGGCCTTCCTCCGCGTGGAGCCCCTCCGGGTGACCGGCTGGGACCACGCCCGGCGCCGCTGAGCCGGCGGAGGCCGCGGTGCCCGGGGCCGGCGGGGTGGGGTCCCGAGGGTTGCCAGTCCCCCTGGGCGGGCGGAGGCTTGTCGGGGGGAGGGGAGCGGTCGTAGGCTCTCGTGAACGCGTTCACAAGTGCGCCGGTTGGGCGAGCTTGTGAAACATTTCACAAGCCCGGGGGTGATGGGGAGGGTGCCCGAGCGGCTCGAGACCGAGGTCCTGGTGGTTGGCGCCGGCCCCGGTGGATCGGCGGCCGCCTACCACCTGGCCCGCCACGGCATGGACGTCACCCTGGTGGAGCGCGCGTCCCTGCCCCGGGACAAGGTGTGCGGCGACGGCCTCACCCCCCGGGGGGTGGTGGCCATCGCCCGGATGGGGATCGACCCCGGGGGCCCCGGGTTCGAGCGGGTCCGCGGGCTCCGGATCCGCTCCCGCAGGGTCCTGCTGGAGCTGCCCTGGCCGGACCTGCAGGACTACCCCGGGTACGGGCTGGTCCGCAGCCGGGCCGACCTGGACCAGCTCCTGGCCCGCCGGGCCGAACGGGCGGGGGCACGCCTGCTGGAGCGCACCGAGGCCGTGGCCCCCCTCCTGGAGGATGGCTGGGTGGTGGGCGCCCGCCTGCGCCCGTCCGGCGACGGCGGCCCCGAGACGACGGTCCGGGCCCGGTTCGTGGTGGCCGCCGACGGAGCCGCCTCCCGCTTCGCCGGGCAGGCCGGGATCCACCGGGACGCCACCCGGCCCCTCGGGATCGCGGCCCGCCGCTACCACCGCCTCCGGCGGCGGCCGGGGCCGTGGCTGGAGGTGTGGATGGACCTCTGGGACGGCCGTGCCCTGATGCCCGGCTACGGCTGGATCT
This sequence comes from uncultured Actinomycetes bacterium, assembly GCA_964449755.1. Taxonomy (GTDB): domain Bacteria; phylum Actinomycetota; class UBA4738; order UBA4738; family HRBIN12; genus CAYVCH01. The sequence goes on along the minus strand of CAYVCH010000025.1, from coordinate 10,925 downwards.
TCCCCCTCCCCGACGGGCGGGTGAACGTGGGGGCCGGGCTGCTCAACACGTTCACGAACTTCCGGAACGTCTCGGCCCGGCGGGTCTTCGACGCCTTCCTCCGGGTCCTGCCCCCCGAGTGGGACGTGGACGAGGCCACCGCCGACGGGGAGCTCCGCTCGGGGCCGCTGCCTATGGGCTTCAACCGGACGCCCCAGGCGGTGCCGGGGATGCTCGTCGTGGGGGACGCCGCCGGGGCGGTGAACCCCTTCAATGGCGAGGGCATCGCCTACGCCATCGAGTCGGCCGAGGTGGCCGCCGAGCTCATCCACGACGCCCTCGTGGGGCGCCGGCCGGCCCTGGCCCACATGTACCCGGCGGTGCTCCGCGAGCGTTACGGGCGCTACTACGCGATGGGCCGGGCCTTCGTGCGGCTCATCGGCGAGCCCCGGGTCATGCGGCTCCTCACCGAGTACGCCCTCCCGCGGGAAGGCCTCATGCGCTTTGTCCTGCGGGTCCTGGGCAACCTCACCGACGGCCGCAAGGGGGACGCCCAGGACAAGCTGCTCTGGGCCCTGGAGCGGCTGGCCCCGGTGGCATGAGGCGGGGAGGCGGGGATGCTCGCTGAGTACCTGCCCATCGTGATCCTGGCCGTCCTCGCCGTGGCCTTCGCCGTGGCTAGCCTGGCGGCCTCGGCCCTCCTGCGGCCCCACCGGCCGACCCCGGTGAAGCTCGAGCCCTACGAGTGCGGCATCGAGCCCATCCGCCTGCCCAAGGGTGAGCGGTTCTCCGTCAAGTTCTACGTCGTGGCGATGCTCTTCATCATCTTCGACGTGGAGACCATCTTCCTGTTCCCCTGGGCCGTGACCTTCCGGCAGCTCGGGCTGTTCGGCCTGGTGGAGGTGGCGGTGTTCATCGGGCTCGTCTTCGTGGCCTACGCCTACCTGTGGAGGAAGGGTGGCCTGGACTGGGAGCGGCCGGCCCGGCGCCCCGAGCCCGCCCGGGAGGTGGCCCGTGCCCGTTGAGCGGCTGCCCGGCGTGCAGCTCGGGAGGGGCGGCCCGGCCGCCGTGGAGGAGGAGGTCCGCCGGGGGATCCTGCTCACCACCCTCGACCGGGCCGTGAGCTGGGCGAGGAAGCAGTCCATGTGGCCGGCCACCTTCGGCCTGGCCTGCTGCGCCATCGAGATGATGGCCACGGGCGCCGGGGACTACGACCTGTCCCGGTGGGGGATGGAGCTGTTCCGCGCCTCCCCCCGCCAGGCCGACCTGATGATCGTGGCCGGGCGGGTCTCCCAGAAGATGGCGCCGGTCCTGCGGCGGATCTACGAGCAGATGCCCGAGCCCAAGTGGGTCATCTCCATGGGGGTGTGCGCCTCGGCCGGCGGCATGTTCACGAACTACGCCATCCTCCAGGGCGTCGACACCATCGTCCCCGTGGACGTCTACGTCCCCGGGTGCCCGCCCAAGCCGGAGATGCTCATGTACGGCATCCTCAGGCTCCACGAGAAGGTCCGCACCCAGGGGACCGTGCGGTGAACCCGGGCGAGCTGGCGGAACGGGTCCGGGGCCGGTTCCCCGAGGCCCTCCTCGCCCGGGGCGAGGTGACGGTGCCGGTGGAGCGGGGGGAGCTCCTCCAGGCCCTGGCCTGGCTGCGGGACCAGCCCGACCTCGGGTTCGGGTTCCTGTCCTGCGTGACCGCCACCGACTGGCCCGGGCAGGAGCCCCGCTTCCGCCTCGCCTATCACCTCCGCTCGGTGGAGCACCGGCACCGCCTCCGGGTGAAGGTAGGGCTGCCGGAGGAGGACCCCCGGGCGCCCTCGGTGGTGCCCCTGTTCCCCACGGCCGACTGGCACGAGCGGGAGGTCTACGACCTGTACGGGATCGTCTTCGAGGGCCACCCGGACCTGCGCCGGATCCTGCTGCCCGACGAGTGGGAGGGGCACCCGCTGCGGAAGACCGAGGAGCTGGGCGGGGTGTCCACCCGCTACCGGGGCGCGGTCGTCCCCCCCGTGGACGAGCGGACGGGGTGAGGGCCGTGGCGGGCGAGGCGACGGCGGGGCGGGCGGCGGACGTGCCGGCCGGGGTCCGCGAGGAGACGATGATCATCAACATGGGGCCCCAGCACCCCTCCACCCACGGGGTGCTCCGGCTCGTCCTCGAGCTCGACGGAGAGACGGTGCTCTCGGCCCGGCCGGTGGTCGGCTACCTCCACACCGGCATCGAGAAGAACTGCGAGTACCGCACCTGGCAGCAGGCGGTCACCTTCGTCACGCGGGCCGACTACCTCTCGCCCTTCTTCAACGAGCTCGGCTACTGCCTGGCGGCGGAGCGGCTGCTCGGGATCGAGGCCCCGCCCCGGGCTCAGGTCCTGCGGGTGCTGTTCTGCGAGCTGAACCGCATCGCCTCCCACCTCGTGTGGCTCGCCACCGCCGGCATGGAGTTGGGGGCCATCTCCATCATGCTGTACGGCTTCCGGGAGCGGGAGCAGATCCTCGACCTGTTCGAGGCCGCCACCGGCCTCCGGATGAACCACGCCTACATCCGGATCGGGGGGGTGATCATGGACCTCCCCCCCGACGGCGAGGCCAGGGTCCGGGAGCTGCTGCGGGTCCTGCCCGGCCGCATCCGGGAGTACGAGGACATCCTGGCCGACAACCCCATCTGGATCGAGCGGAACCGGGGCGTCGGGCACCTGAGCGCCGAGCAGTGCCTGGCGCTGGGGGTGACGGGGCCCACGGTCCGCGCCGCCGGGCTGCCCCTGGACCTGCGGAAGGACGAGCCCTACTGCGGCTACGAGACCTACGAGTTCGACGTGCCCGTCCGAGCGGAGGGCGACTGCTACGCGCGGTTCGAGGTCCGCATGGACGAGATGCGCCAGTCCCTCCGCATCGTCGAGCAGTGCCTGGAGCGGCTGGAGCCCGGCCCGGTGATGGTGGAGGACCCGAAGGTCCGCTGGCCCGCCCGGCTCGAGGTGGGTCCCGACGGCATCGGCAACTCGGAGGCGTACGTGAAGCACATCATGGAGGAGTCCATGGAGGCCCTCATCCACCACTTCAAGATGGTGACCGAGGGCGTGAGGGTCCCCCCGGGGGAGGTCTACCAGGCTGTGGAGTCCCCCCGGGGCGAGCTCGGGTACTACGTCGTCTCCGACGGAGGGAACCGCCCCCACCGCGTGAAGATCCGGGACCCGTCGTTCGTCAACCTCCAGGCCGTGCCCGCCATGCTCGAGGGGTGCCTGCTGGCCGACTGCGTCGCCGTGATCGCGAGCCTGGACCCCGTCATGGGAGGGGTGGACCGCTGATGCCGGTCCTCACGCCGGAGCTGCGGGCCGAGGCCGAGCGGATCAAGGCCAGGTACCCGGCGGGGAAGGAGCGGTCGGCCCTCCTGCCCCTGCTCTACCTGGTCCAGTCGGTGGAGGGCCGAGTGACCCGGGAGGGGCTGAAGGAGGTCGCGGGCCTCCTCGGCCTCACCACCGCCGAGGTGGAGGCGGTGGCGAGCTTCTACACGATGCTCCGGATCCGCCCCACCGGCCGCCACGTGGTCTCGGTCTGCACGAACCTGCCCTGCGCCCTGCGGGGCGCCCGGGAGGTCTACGCCAAGGCCCTGGAGCTGCTGGGGCCCGAGGCCGCTCACGACGTGAGCGGGGACGGCCTGGTCTCCCTCCACGAGGAGGAGTGCCTGGGGGCCTGCGACGCCGCCCCCGTGGTCCAGGTGGACTTCGCGAACTACGACCGCGTGACCGCGGAGGGCGTCGCCGCGATCATCGAGGGGCTGCGCCGGGGCGAGCCGCCGCCGCCCTCCCGGGGGCCGGCCCCGGGCAGCTTCCGGGCCGCCTCCCGGGTCCTGGCGGGCCTGGAGCCCGAGGGGGCGGGCTGATGGAGCGCATCGTCACCGCCCGCTTCGGCGAGCCGGACACCGTCTGGATCGACCGGTACCTCGCGACCGGTGGCTACCGGGGCCTGCGCAGGGCCCTGTCGATGACGCCCGCCGAGGTCATCGAGGAGGTGAAGGCCTCCGGCCTCCGGGGCCGGGGCGGAGCGGGGTTCCCCACCGGCATGAAGTGGTCCTTCGTGCCCCAGGACACCGGCCGGCCCGTCTACGTGGTCGTGAACTTCGACGAGTCCGAGCCCGGCACCTTCAAGGACCGGGAGCTGGTGGAGCGGGACCCCCACCAGCTCATCGAGGGAGCCGCCATCGCCGCCTACGCCGTCCAGAGCCACGCCGTCTTCGTCTACGTCCGGGGGGAGTTCCTGTGGCCGGGCCAGGTGCTGGCCCGGGCGGTGGCCGAGGCCTACGACCGGGGCTTCCTCGGCCCGGGGCTGGCCGGCAGCGACTACGACGTCGAGGTCGTGCTCCACCGGGGCGCCGGCGCCTACATCTGCGGGGAGGAGACGGCCCTCCTGGAGTCCCTGGAGGGCCGCCGGGGCCAGCCCCGGATGCGGCCGCCCTTCCCGGCGGCCGTGGGCCTCTACGGGTGCCCGACGGTCATCAACAACGTCGAGACCCTCTGCAACGTGCCCCACGTCCTGGACCGGGGGGCATCCTGGTACGCCTCCATCGGCACGGAGAAGTCGCCGGGGACGAAGGTCTTCTCGGTCTCGGGGAGGGTGGGCCGGCCCGGCAACTACGAGGTGCCCATGGGGACCCCGGCCCGGGTCCTCATCGAGGAGCTGGCCGGGGGCGTCGAGGGAGGCCGGCGCCTGAAGGCCTGGACGCCGGGGGGCTCCTCCACCCCCTTCCTCACCGCCGAGCACCTGGACGTGGGCCTGGACTTCGAGTCCATCCAGGCCGCCGGCTCCCTCCTCGGCACGGGGGCCGTGATCGTCACCGACGAGGCCGACTGCATGGTGGAGGCCGCCCTGAGGCTCGTGCGGTTCTACGCCCACGAGTCCTGCGGCAAGTGCACGCCCTGCCGGGAGGGGACCTGGTGGGCCGAGCGGGTGCTCTGGCGCATCGAGCACGGCCTGGGCCGCCCCGATGACCTGGCGCTGCTGGAGGACCTCGCCGCCAACATGCTCTTCCGGGGGTTCTGCCCGTTGCTCGACGGCGCCGTCTCGCCCATCGCCTCCACCCTCCGCCACTTCCGGGACGAGTACGAGGCCCACGTCCGGGAGGCCCGCTGCCCCTTCACGGGCAAGGGGCCGGCGGGGCCGGTCCCCGCCGAGGAGCCCGGGGAGGCCCCGGCCCCCGGGCAGGCCGTGGTGCCCCTGTCGGAGGTCCTTCGGTGAGCCCCGACGTCGTCACCCTCACCATCGACGGCACCGAGGTGACCGTCCCCCGGGGGACCCTGATCATCCGGGCCGCCGAGCAGCTCGGCATCGAGATCCCCCGCTTCTGCGACCACCCGCTGCTGGACCCCGCGGGGGCCTGCCGGCAGTGCTACGTCGAGGTCGAGGGCCAGCGGAGGCTGCTCACCGCCTGCACCACCGAGGTGGCTCCGGGCATGGTGGTGCGCACGCAGAACACGAGCGAGCTGGCTCGCCGGGGGCAGGTGGCGAACCTGGAGTTCCTCCTCCTCAACCACCCCCTGGACTGCCCCGTCTGCGACCGTGGCGGGGAGTGCCCCCTCCAGGACCAGGTCCTGGCCTTCGGTCCCGGCGAGAGCCGCTACCTCGAGCCCAAGCGCACCTACGAGAAGCCGATCTTCCTCTCGCCCCTGGTGGCCCTGGACCGGGAGCGGTGCGTCCTGTGCGCCCGTTGCACGCGCTTCTGCGACCAGATCTCCGGGGATCGGTTCATCGAGCTGTTCGCCCGGGGGGCCGGCGAGCAGGTGGCCATCGCCGCCGGGGAGGACTTCCGCTCGCCCTTCAGCGGCAACACCATCCAGATCTGTCCCGTGGGGGCCCTCACGGCCCGGCCCTACCGGTTCGTGGCGCGCCCCTTCGACCTCGCGAGCGCCGACAGCGTCTGTCCCCACTGCGCTGCCGGCTGCAACCTTCGGGTGGACCTGCGCCGGGGCCAGGTGGTCCGGCACCTGGCCCGGGACAACCTGGAGGTGAACGACGCCTGGCTCTGCGACAAGGGGCGGTTCGCCTACCGCTTCCCCGACCTCGACGACCGCGTGACCACGCCCCTGCTCCGGGGCCGGGGCCTCGAGCCCGTCTCCTTCGCGGAGGCCCTGGAGGAGGTGGCCGGCTGGTGCCGGGGGGCCGGGGTGGCCTTCCTCGTGGGCGGGCGCCTCACCGACGAGGACAGCTACGTCCTGTCCAAGCTCGCCCGGAGGGTCCTCGGCACGAACGACCTGGACCACCGCCGGGCCTTCCACGGAGGCCTGGCCGAGGAGCGGGAGGCCGCCGGGGCGATGCACGTCACGTACCGCGACGTGGAGCGGGCCCCGGCCATCCTCGTGGTGGGCCTCGACGCCGAGCAGGAGCTGCCCATCCTGCACCTGAGGATCCGCAAGGCCGTCCGCCGGGGCGGGGCCAGGGTCACCGTCGTCCACAACCGGCGGACCCGCCTGTACGACGTGGCCGAGCACGTCCTCTGCCGCCCCGGCCAGGAGGTCTGGGTCCTGGAGCGCGTCGCCGAGGGGGGTGGCGGCGACCCGGTCCTGGCCGCCGCCGCCGCCGCCCTGCGGGCGGCGGGGGAGGCGGGCGTGGTGCTTGCCGGACCCCGCCTGGCCGAGCACCCCCTGGCGTGCGACGTCGCCCTGCGGGTGGCCCGAAGCTTCGGCTCCCGCTTCGCGCTGCTCTCCCGCCGGGCCGGCGACCGGGGGGCCCTCCGGGCTGGGGTCCACCCCCGGCTGCTCCCCGGGGGCCGCCGGGTGGACGTGGAGGTCGAGCGGGCGGAGGTGGAGGCGGTGTGGGGACCCCTGGCGAACCCGTCGCCGGGCCGGGACACCATGGCCATCCTGCGGGCGGCGGCCGCCCGGGAGGTCGGGGTGCTGTTCCTGGTCGGCGTGGACCCCCTCCGGGACCTCCCCGACGCCCGCCTGGCCCGCCGGGCCCTGGCCAACGTCCGTCGGAGGGTCGTGGTGGACCTGCGCCTTTCCCACCTCGAGCTCTACGCCGACGCCTTCCTCCCCGCCGCGGCCTTCCCCGAGAAGGAGGGCCACCTCACGACCTGGGAGGGGCGACCGCAGCGGCTGCACCCGGTCCGCCCGCCCCTCGGGCTCTCCCGGCCCGACTGGCAGATCTTCGCGGGGCTGGCCCGGGCCCTCGGGGACGACCTGGGCTTCGCCTCCGTCGACGACGTGCGGGCGGAGATGGCGGGGCTCCTGGCGCCCCGGGCGGTGGAGCACCGCCCCACGGCCTGGGCGGCCACCGGCGGCCCCCAGTGGGCCGACCAGCTCACGCTGTTCACCTACCCGCTGCTCGTGGACGAGGGGCACCTGGTGGAGGGGGCTTCCGAGCTGAAGGCGGCCCTGGAGGAGGAGGCCTTCGTGGAGGTCCACCCCCAGGACGCCGAGAAGCTGGGCCTGGCCGACGGGACCCGGGCCGTGGTGCGGACCGAGGCCGGTCGAGCCGTGCTGCCCGTGCGGGTCAGCCCCCACCTGGCCCAGGGCTCCGTCTTCGTCCCCTTCAACCAGCCCGGGCTGGCGGCGGCCACGCTGCTGTCCGGGCGGTTCACGGCGGCGGCCACCCTGGAGCCAGCCGCGGGCGTCGCCGCGGAGGAGGCGGCCGGGGCGGCGGAGGGGGCAGCCTGATGGACTGGCTCGACTGGGTGCTGCTGGTCGTCCGGGTGGGGGTGGTGTTCTTCGCCCTCCTCGTCGCGGTCATGCTCCTCATCTGGTTCGAGCGGAAGGTCGTGGCGGACATGCAGACCCGGATGGGGCCCATGCGGGCCGGGCCCCGGGGGGTCCTCATCACCCTGGCCGACGGGATCAAGCTGTTCTTCAAGGAGGGGGTCACGCCGAGGGCGGCGGAGCGGGTCGTCTACCAGGTGGCCCCGGTGGCGGCCATGCTCCCGGCCTTCCTCGCCTTCGCCGTCGTCCCCTTCGGCACCGGCGTCACGCTCTTCGGCCGGAGGGTGCCCTTCCAGCTCGCCGACCTGAACATCGGGATCCTGTGGGTCCTGGCCATGGGCTCCCTCGCCGTGTACGGCGTGGTCCTGGCCGGGTGGTCCAGCGGCTCCAACTACCCGCTGCTCGGGGGAATCCGCTCGACGGCCCAGATGATCTCCTACGAGGTCGGCATGGGCCTCGCCCTGGTGGCGGTGCTCATGTACTCGGGGAGCCTCCGGATGTCGGAGATCGTGGCCGCCCAGGACCGGGTGTGGAACGTGATCCCCCAGTTTCCGGCCTTCGTCATCTACCTGGTGGCCGGCCTGGCCGAGACCAACCGCCCCCCCTTCGACCTGCCCGAGGCCGAGACCGAGCTGGTGGCCGGCTTCCACACCGAGTACTCGGGCATCAAGTTCGCCATGTTCTTCCTGGGCGAGTACCTGAACACGGTGACGGTGGCCGGCGTGGCCACCACCCTGTTCCTGGGGGGCTGGCGGGGGCCGGCCCCGGACGTGGTGCCCTGGTTGTGGCCGCCGCTGTGGTTCCTGGCCAAGGTGGTGGCCCTCGTGTGGTTCTACGTCTGGGTCCGGGCGACCCTCCCCCGGATCCGCTACGACCGGCTCATGGCCTTCGGGTGGAAGGTGCTGATCCCCGTCGGGCTGCTCTGGGTGCTGGCCACCGGCGCGGTGATCGTGCTGCCCGGCGTCTACGGGCGGACCCCCGTGCTCGTCGGGGCGGCGGGGGCGGTCGGGCTGCTCCTGGTGCTGTCCCTGGTCTGGCCCCCGCTGGCCCGGCGGCCGGTCCGGGAGGGGGTGCGCCGGTGAGCGACGGCCGCCGTCTCGGCGGGGCCGCGACCGCGGTGGCCAGGGGCCTCGGGGTGGTGCTCCGACAGGTGTTCCGGCCCGACGTCACCGAGGAGTACCCGAAGGTGGTCTTCTCGCCGCCCCCCCGCTCCCACATCGGCCGCCACCGCCTGAACCGCCACGAGAACGGGCTGGAGAAGTGCATCGGCTGCGAGCTGTGCGCCTACGCCTGCCCGGCCGACGCCATCTGGGTGGAGGGGGCCGAGAACGACCCCGAGCACCCGGTCTCGGCGGGCGAGCGGTACGCCAGGGACTACCAGATCAACTACCTCCGCTGCATCATGTGCGGCCTGTGCGTGGAGGCCTGCCCGACCCGGGCCCTCACGCTCACCTCCTTCTACGAGCTGTCGTTCACCACCCGGGAGGAGGCGGTCCTGTCCAAGGAGCAGCTCCTGGAGCCGCCGCCCCCCCTCGGGCGGAGCCCCGGGACCGGGGAGGGGATCCGCTAGGTGGCCGCCGACTGGGTCGTCTTCTGGGTCTTCGCCCCCATCTCGGTGGGCTCCGCCCTGGCCATGGTGGTGCAGCGGAACGCCGTGCACGCCGCCCTGTTCCTGGTGGTCAACCTCTTCACCCTGGCCGTGTTCTTCCTGGTCCTGGGGGCGCCCTTCCTGTTTGCGGTGCAGATCATCGTGTACGCGGGGGCCATCATGGTCCTGTTCCTCTTCGTCATCATGCTCCTCGGCGTCGACCGCAGCGAGAGCCTGGTCGAGCGCCTGCGGGGACAGCGGCTCATGGCCCTCCTCCTCGGGGCCGGCCTGGTGGCCGAGGTGGTGGCCGCCGTCCGGGCCGGGGTGGGGTTCGCCACCCGGGCCCCCGAGGGGTTCGAGGCGGTGAACCGGGGGGGCAACGCCCAGGCCCTCGCCCGGGTCCTGTTCCGCGACTACCTCGTCCCCTTCGAGGTCACCTCGGTCCTGCTCATCGTGGCCGCCGTCGCCGCCACGGTCCTGGCCCGGCGCCGGGCCCGGCCGGGGCCTGCCGGGCTGGCCGTGGCCGAGGAGGAGGCCGGGGCCGCGGGCCCGGGGGCCGGGGAGGCCGTCCCGTGAGGACCCCCGTGGCCTACTTCCTGGTCGTCTCGGGCCTGCTGTTCTCCATCGGCACCGTCGGGGTGCTGGTGCGGAGGAACGCCCTGGTGATCTTCATGTCGGTGGAGCTGCAGCTCTCCGCCGTCAACCTGGCCCTGGTGGCCTTCTCCCGCCTCCGGGGCGACCTCACCGGGCAGGTCCTGGCCTTCTTCTCCATGGTGGTGGCCGCGGCGGAGGTGGTGGTGGGGCTCGCCATCATCGTCTCGGTCTTCCGCCTCCGACGGAGCGCCGACGTGGACGACGCGAGCCTGCTCCGATGGTGACGGGGGGCCGGCGGGGGGAGGCGGGGACATGAGGCTCGTCTGGCTGGTGCCGGCGCTGCCCCTGGCGGGAGCCACGGTGAACCTGTTCGCCGGCCGCCGGCTGGGGCGGGCCGCCGGGTATCTGGCCTCGGCCCTGGTGGCGGCGGCCTTCGGCGCGTCCCTGGGGGTCCTGCTGGACCTCCTGCGGCTGCCCGCCGAGGAGCGGCTCGAGGTGGTCCACCTGTTCGACTGGATCGCGGCTGGCAGCTTCCGGGTCGCCGCCGACCTGCGGGTGGACCCGCTGTCGGTGACCATGATCCTCGTGGTCACCGGGGTGGGGGCCCTGATCCACCTCTACTCCGTCGGCTACATGGCCGCCGACCCCCGCTACGGGCGCTTCTTCGCCTACCTCAACCTCTTCGTGTTCTTCATGCTCGTGCTGGTGCTGGCCGACGACTACGGCCTGCTCTACCTGGGCTGGGAGGGGGTGGGGCTGTGCTCCTACCTGCTCATCGGCTTCTGGTTCGAGCGCGAGCGCGCCGCCCGGGCGGCCACGAAGGCCTTCGTCACCACCCGCATCGGGGACACGGCCCTGCTGGTGGGCCTGGCGGTCATGTTCGTCACCTTCGGGACCCTGGACTTCGGCGCCGTCCTGGGCGGCAGCGCCGGGGTGCCCGAGGGCACGGCCACCCTCATCGCGCTGCTGCTCTTCGCCGGCGCCGTCGGCAAGTCGGCCCAGGTGCCCCTCCACGTGTGGCTCCCTGACGCCATGGAGGGCCCCACGCCGGTGTCGGCCCTCATCCACGCCGCCACCATG
>CAYVCH010000024.1:0-16097 GCA_964449755.1 uncultured Actinomycetes bacterium | reverse complement strand
GTCCCGGGGGCCGCCTCGCGGCCCTCACGGCGGCGCGGACGGCCCCGGCCCGGGTGTGCGCCCCCTTCTGGTTCACCGCCCTGGGGGTGACCTGGCGCCAGGACGCCGGGCTCCCGGCCGAGGCCGACCTGCAGGTGGCGGGGGAACGGATCCGGTTGGAGGCCGAGGGGGGCCCCGACCCCGGCACCCCCGAGTCCCGCTCCAGCCGCCAGGGGACGAACCTGCTGTGGACGGGGGGCGGGCGCTGCGTCGGCCTCGCCCTGGACCTCCCGTCCGGGACGGTCCTGTCGGACCTCCGCGTGGTCTTCGTGAACAGCTCGGGGACGGCGCGGGGACCGGGGACGGGACCGGAGGACCCGGGGCCGGCCCCGCCGCTGGGGTCCCTCCCCGCTGCCCTGGCCATGACCAGGGATCCCCCCCTCGTCACCCGCGACGACTGGGGCGCCGACCCTGCCCTGATGAACTGCACCCCGGCGGTGGCGTCGGAGCTGCGCATGGGCTTCGTCCACCACACCGCGGGCACGAACGACTACGGCCCCGAGGAGTCCGACGACGTCGTGCGGGCCGTCTACGCCTACCACACCAACGGTCGGGGCTGGTGCGACATCGCCTACAACTTCCTCGTCGACCGCTACGGGACCATCTTCGAGGGACGCTCGGGCGGCCCGACCCTGCCCGTCGTGGGCGCCGCCACCCAGGGCTTCAACACCGGGAGCTTCTCGGTGGCGCTGCTGGGGAACTTCCAGACGGCCCGCCCCCCGAGCCGCGCCCTCCGGGCCCTCTCGCGGCTGCTGGCCTGGCGGTTGGACGTGGCCCACCTCCCGCCCCTGGGCTGGACCCTCATGGTCTCCGCCGGCGGCGACAACACCCGGTACCCTGCGGGAACCGTCGTCCGGCTGCCGGTGATCGCCGGACACCGGGACACCGGCTACACCGACTGCCCGGGGTGGCGGCTGTACGGGAAGCTGGACCGCATCCGTGCCCGGGTGGCCGCCACCGGGCTGCCCAAGATCTACCGCCCCCGGCTGTCCCCGGTCGAGGTCCTGCCGGAGACGACCTCCGTACGGGTCCGGGCCCGGGGGAGCACGGTGCTCCGATGGACCGTCACGGTGCGGGACCCCGCCGGCCAGCCCCTCGTCGTGCTGCCCGAGGTGTCGGGCGAGCGGCTCGCCCTGCGGTGGTCCGACCGGGTGGGCCCGCCGCTGCCGCGGGCGCCCGGCGCCTACGCGGTCACCGTCGCCGCCCGGGACGCCCGGGGCCGGCCTGCCAGGCCCGCCACCCTGAGCCTCGTGGTCCCGCCCGAGCCCTCGCCCACGCCGAGCCCCTCACCGTCGCCCAGCCCCTCACCGTCGCCCTGAGCGCCGTGTCGGGCAGGGCCCTCAGGGCTCGCCGGCCTCGCCCCGCCGCCGGGCCGCCACCGCCGAGGCGGCGAGGACCGCGACGGCCTCCTCCAGCTGCTCGTCGGTGACGACGAGGGGGACCAGGTGGCGGAGCACGTTGTGGTGGATGCCGCAGCCGACGGTGATCACCCCCCGGCGCTGGGTCTCCCGCATGAGGGTCGCGAGGAACTCCGGGGCCGGCTCCCGGGTCTCTCGGTCCACCACGAGCTCGACGCCCACCATGGCCCCCAGGCCGCGGACCTCGCCCACCTCCGGCACATCGCGGGCGACCTCCTCCCAGGCCGAGCGGAGGACCTTCCCCACGTGCTCGGCCCGTTCCAGCAGCCCCTCCTCCTCGATGACGTCGAGGACCGCCAGGGCGGCCGCACAGGCCACCGGGTTGCCGACGTAGGTCCCGCCGATGGCCGAGGGGCCGGGGGCGTCCATCACCTCCCGGCGCCCCACCACCGCGGAGAGGGGGTACCCGCCGGCCAGGGCCTTGGCCAGCAGGACCACGTCGGCGTCGAGGCCGAGCCGCTCGGAGGCGAGGAACCGCCCCGTGCGCCCGCACCCGGTCTGGATCTCGTCGGCGATGACGAGGATGCCGTGCCGCCGGGCCAGGGCCGCGACCCCGGGGAGGAAGCCCGCGGGGGGCACGACGAACCCACCCTCCCCCTGGACGGGCTCGACGATGACGGCCGCCACGGAGGCGGGGTCCACCACGGTCGTGAAGGCCCGCTCCAGGGCGGCCAGGGCCAGCTCGCCGGCCCGGGCCGGGTCCGGGCTGCGGTAGGGGTAGGGGTAGGGAACCCGGTAGACCTCGGGGGCGAAGGGCCCGAAGCCGGCCTTGTAGGGATGGTGCCGGCTGGTCAGGGTCATGGCGAGGAGCGTCCGCCCGTGGAAGGCTCCCTCGAAGCAGAGCACCGCCGGGCGGCCCGTGGCGGCCCGGGCGAACTTCACCGCGTTCTCCACGGCCTCGGCCCCGGAGTTGAACAGGGCCACCTTCCGGTCGCCCCCCACCAGCGCCACGAGGCGCTCGGCCAGGGCCACGTAGGGCTCGTAGGGGATGACCGAGAAGTCGGTGTGGGAGAAGCGCGCGGCCTGCCGGCGGACCGCCTCCACCACCTTCGGGTGGGAGTAGCCCACGAGCTGGCAGCCGAGGCCACCGGAGAGGTCCAGGAGGGTGTTGCCGTCCACGTCGGTGACGGCGGCCCCGAGCCCGCGGTCGATGACGGCCCCGACGTGTAGCTCGATGGGGTCACAGACGGCCCGGCGCTTGCGCTCCAGGATCGCCCGCGACCTCGGCCCCGGGATCTCCGTCACCAGCCTGATCGTCGCCACGGCCCCGCCCTCCGTCCGGCTGCCCCTGGCTTCCCGCTCCGGAAGCGTACCCGGCCCGGGGCCGGGTCCGTCGTCGACGTCGCGTGCGCGCTCACTCACAACCGGAGACCGATCCCCGGCGAGGGCCGGCGCAGACGGGGCTCCCCAGGGCCCTCCTCGGGGCGGCTCACGGGGTCGCTGGCGGGGTGGACCACTCCACCCCGAGGTGGGCCACGCCGGGCCGGTCGGCATCGGAACGAGCTGGTCCGGCCCCGCGACCTGACCCCCGTCAGCTCCGGCGCGAGCGGAGGGCCCGGGCCGCGGAGGCGAAGGCGTCCAGGGGGTCGAGCAGCTCCGCCACCATGGCCACCAGGCCCTCGAAGCCACCGGGGTCGGGGGCCTGGGCCCGCAGGGCCCCCGCCCTGGCCAGGGCCTCGGCAAGCCCCGCCCGGCAGGCCGTCCACTCGGCCTCGAGGCCCGGGTGCCGCCACCCGTCCATGGCGGCCCAGGCCTCCCGGAGCCCCTCCTCGAACTCCAGGAGGGCCTCGGCCAGGGGCCGTCCGGGCAGCCGGGGGGTGGGGACGGCGGCGGCGAGGGCGGCCGTGGCCCCCTCCACCCGGGCCAGGGTCTCGCGGAAGGCCCGGGAGACGGGCTCCGGTTGGGCGGGCAGGCGCCGGCGGTGGAGCACGGTCCTACAGGGAGGCCTTCACCGCGACGGCGGCCGCCGGGTCGTTGGTGGCCACGGCGTCGACGCCCCGGGCGAACAGGTCCGCCACGGCCTCGGGGTCGTCCACGGTCCAGGTCCCCACCCGGAGGCCCACCCGGTGGGCCCGGGCGAGGAAGGCGTCCCCGCCGGCCTCGACCAGGGCCACCCCGGGCAGGAGAAAGGCGTGGCCGTCCTCCACGGCCGCGGTGAGGGCGGCCTGCAGGTCGCCCGCGGCGAGGAGCAGTCCCGTGGGGACCTCGGGGGCCAGCCGGCGCGCGCGGCGGAGGGTGGGACGGTGGAACGACGAGACCAGGACGGGCCCGGCGAAGGCGGTCTCCTCCAGGGCCTCCAGGGTGGCCTCGACGATCCCCCGGCCGTCCTCCCGGAAGCCCGGCTCCCCCGGCAGGTTCTTCACCTCGAGGTCCACCCCCGCGCGGCCGGAGACGAGCTCGAGGACCTCCCGGAGGGTGGGGACCTGCACGGGGGGCCCGCCCGGGGGACCGGCGTTCAGCCGCTTCAGCTCGGCCACGGTGAGGGCGGCGACGGGACCCCGGCCGTCGGTGGTCCGGGCCACGTCGGGGTCGTGGAGGACCACGGGGGTCCCGTCGGCGGCGAGGCGGACGTCGAGCTCCACCGCGTCGGCCCCCGCCGCCAGGGCCGCCTCGAAGGCCGGGAGGGTGTTCTCCGGGTGGGTCGCCGACGCCCCCCGGTGGGCCACCACCAGGGGGAAGGAGCAGCCCTCGAAGCCACGCACGCCCCGCCTCCCTACACCCGGCTGGCGGGGCAGAGGTGGCTCACGACGCAGGCCTCGCACCGGGGGGTGGGAGCCCGGCAGACGGCCCGGCCATGGTCGATGAGGACGTAGGTGAAGGCGAACCAGTGGCGGCGGGGGACCAGGCGCATGAGGTCCTCCTCGATGCGGTCGGGGTCCTTCTCCGCCGAGAAGCCGAGCCGCCCCGCCACCCGGCGCACGTGCGTGTCGACGGCGATCCCCTCGACCTTCCCGAAGGCGTTGCCGAGGACGATGTTGGCCGTCTTCCGGGCCACGCCGGGCAGGGAGAGGAGCCCCTCCATGGTGTCGGGGACCCGCCCCTCCCACTCCTCCACGATCTTCCGGCAGGCGCCCCGGATGGACCGGGCCTTCTGGTTGAAGAAGCCGGTGGGCCGGATGTCGGCGGCCAGCTCCGCCTCGGGGACCCGCAGGTAGTCCTCGGCCGTCCGGTACTTGCGGAAGAGCGTCTCGGTGACCCGGTTCACGCGCTCGTCGGTGCACTGGGCCGACAGGATGGTGGCGACCAGCATCTCCAGGGGGTTCGAGAAGCGGAGGGCCACCCGGGCGTCGGGGTAGGCCTTCATGAGGAGCCGGATGGCCTCCGGCGCCCGTTCCTCGGCGGGGGCGTGCCGCCGGGGCATCAGGGACCCTCCGCCCCCGTCCCCGCCAGCTCCCGAGGCGCCGCTCCGGCGGGCGCCGGCGGGGCGGCGGGGAGCCTGGTGACCGCGAGGCCCGCGATGACGGCGAGGGCCCCCACCACCTGCTCCGGGCGGACCCCCTCCCCCAGGCCCACCACGGCCATGACCCCGCCCAGGACGGGGACGAGGAACCCGTAGACGACGGTCCGCGCCACCCCCCGACGGCGGATGGCCCAGTTCCACAGCGCGTAGGCGAGGTAGACGGGCCCGACGACGGCGTAGGCGAGGATGAGCCAGGATCGGCCGCTCACGGCGCCCCAGTCCTGGCGCACGACCGCGGGGAGGCCGACCAGGGCGACCAGCACCCCGCCCACGGCGAGCCCGTAGGCGAGCAGCTCCCGTGACGGGTACCGCCGGGTGAGGGGGCGGTTCACCACCCCGTAGGCCCCGAAGGCGGCGGCCGCCCCCAGGGACAGGAGGTCCCCCGCCCTGGCCGTGGCGAAGGCCTGCCAGAAGCGCAGGAAGGTGGCGACCCCGGCGAAGCCCACGATGACCCCCGTCACCTCGAGCCGGCTCGGCCGCTCTCTCCCCGTCGCCCAGGACAGGACCACGGAGAAGATGGGGTGGGTGGAGATGAGGACGGCGCTCGCCACCGCCGTGGTCCGGTCCAGGCCGAGGACGAAGCCCATCTGGTAGAGGAAGAACCCGGTCAGGCCCGAGGCCACCAGGGCCGGAAGGTCCTCGCGGCGAGGCCGGACCCGCCCCCGGGACACAGCCAGGGCGACGAGGCCGAAGGGGACCATGAGGCCGAAGCGGAGGCCGGTGAAGGCCACCGGGTCCACGTCGCGCCAGGCCACCTTGAACACCGTGAACGTGGAGGCCCACATGAGGGCCACGGACAGGAGGGCCACGTCGACGGCCAGGCCGTGGTCGCGCAGGCGGGGCACGGGCCCAGTCTACGCGGCCGCCGTCCCCCGGCGGGACGGCGCCCGGGTCCCCCTACTCGGCCTCCAGGGCCCGGCGCACCCGCTCCAGGAGGCCAGGGGGCACCTCCTCGGCGCAGAGCTTCGCGGCGACGATCTGCCGGACCCGCCGGCGGAACTCCGCCCGAGACATGCACTCCCGGCACCCCGCGAGGTGGGCCTCCACCTCCTCGCAGCGGGCGCCGGCGATCTCCCCGTCCAGGAACAGCTCGAGGTCCCGCAGGACCTCCTCGCAGTCAATCGGTGACAAGGCCTCGCTCCCGCGCCTTCTCCCACAACGCCTTCTCCAGCGCCCTTCTTCCTCGGTGCAGGCGCGACATCACGGTCCCGATGGGGACGTCCATGATCTCCGCGATCTCCCGGTAGGAGAACCCCTCCACGTCGGCCAGCAGCACGGCCATGCGGAACCCCTCCGGGAGGGCCTCCAGGGCCACCTGCACGTCCTCGTCGGGGATGGCCTCCAGGACCTCCGTCTCGGCCGAGGGCCCCACGCTCCGGCGGGCCAGGCGGTCGTAGAGGTACCAGTCGTCCATGTCCTCGTCGCTCACCGTGAGCGGCTCGCGCTGCCGCTTGCGGTAGACGTTGATGAACGTGTTCGTGAGGATGCGGTACATCCACGCCTTCAGGTTCGTCCCCTCCTGGAACCCGGCGAACCCCCGGTACGCGCGGAGGAAGGTCTCCTGGAGGAGGTCCTCGGCGTCGGCGGCATTGCGGGTGAGGCGCAGGGCCGCGGAGTACAGGCCCGGCATGAGCGGCAGCGCCTCCCGCTCGAACCGCTCCCGCAGGGCGGCGTCGTCGCCCCGGGCCGCGTCGCCGGCGCCGACCACCATGGCGCCCAGTATCCCCGAATCCCCCCCGGCCCGCAGGCCCCGCGACCGGGCTGTCATGGATCGTCGGAGGGTGGGAAGATGGGGTCGTAGATGCCCACGAACGACGAACGTCGCGGCCGCCGGCCCGGGCTCGACCTGGGCGGCGGGAGGCCCGGTGGGGGCCCGAGGCCCTGGCACCTGACGCCCTGGCTGTACCTGGGCGTCCTCCTGGTGCTGTTGCTCCTGTTCAACAACCTCCTGTCACCCCGGCCGGAGACCATCCCCTACTCGCGCTTCGTCGACCTGGTGGAGGCGGGGGCCGTCCGCGGCGAGGTCGTGATCTCCCCGTCCAACGTGCACGGCACGTACCTCCAGGACGGCCGACCCGTCGAGTTCTCGGCGACGCTGCCCTCCAACTTCGACCCCGAGCCCCTCCAGCAGCTGCTCGAGCGGCAGGGCATCGAGTACCGGTTCACCCAGCCCAGCCCCTGGGGCAGCTTCCTCCTGACCACCCTGCTGCCCACCGTGCTCCTGTTCGGGGTGCTGTGGTTCTTCCTGTTCCGGCGGATGGGCGGGGGGGCGGCGTCGGCCCTCAACCTCGGCCGCAACCGGGTGAAGATCTACGACCGCAAGGAGATGAAGACCACCTTCGCCGACGTCGCCGGCCTCGACGAGGCTGTGGAGGAGCTCCGCGAGATCGTGGACTTCCTGAAGAACCCCAAGCGGTACCAGCGCCTGGGCGGGCGCATCCCCAAGGGAGTCCTGCTCCTCGGCCCGCCGGGGTGCGGCAAGACCCTCCTCGCCCGGGCGGTGGCGGGCGAGGCCAACGTCCCCTTCTTCTTCATGTCCGGCTCGGAGTTCGTCGAGATGTTCGTCGGCCTGGGGGCCGCCCGCGTGCGGGAGCTCTTCCAGCAGGCCAAGGAGAAGGCGCCGGCCCTGGTCTTCCTGGACGAGATCGACACCATCGGCAAGGGGCGCATGGGGGCCCTGGGGGCCGGCTTCGGTGCCCACGACGAGCGGGAGCAGACCCTGAACCAGCTCCTGGTGGAGATGGACGGCTTCGACTCCTCCAAGGGCGTCATCATCATGGCCGCCACGAACCGGCCGGACGTCCTGGACCCCGCCCTGGTCCGCCCCGGCCGGTTCGACCGGCAGGTCGTCGTGGACCGCCCGGACCTGCGGGGCCGGGAGGCCATCCTCCGGGTGCACACCCGGGGGGTGGCCCTCGACCCCAGCGTGGACCTGCAGGTCATCGCCGCCCGGACGCCCGGGTTCACCGGGGCCGACCTCGCCAACGTGGTGAACGAGGCCGCCCTCCTGGCCGCCCGGCGGGACAAGAGCTCGGTGACGGGGGCCGAGCTGGAGGAGGCCATCGACCGGGTGGTGGCGGGGCTGGAGCGCAAGAGCCGGGTGATGTCGGAGAAGGAGAAGGAGCGGGTGGCCGTCCACGAGATGGGCCACGCCCTGGTCGCCCTCTCCGTCCCCACCGCCGACCCCGTGCACCGGGTGAGCATCATCCCCCGAGGGGCGGCGGCCCTGGGCATGACCATGCAGCGACCCCTGGAGGACCGGTACCTGCTCACCGAGCCCGAGCTCAAGGACCGCCTGGCCATCCTCCTCGGGGGCCGGACGGCCGAGGAGCTGGTGTTCGGGCAGGTCTCCACGGGGGCCCAGAACGACCTGGAGAAGGCCACCGAGATCGCCCGGGCCATGGTCGTCGAGTACGGCATGAGCGAGAAGGTGGGGCCGCTGTCCTTCGGCCGGAACGGCTTCCGCAGCCCCGAGGGGCGCCTGCTCTTCCCGGGGGAGCGCCCCGAGATGTCCGAGGCCACGGCGAAGCTCGTGGACGAGGAGATCGCCGGCCTGGTGAACGACGCCCACGAGCGGGCCCGCCGGATCCTCGACGGGCGGCGGGAGGCCCTGGACCGGCTGTCGGCGCTGCTCATGGTCCGCGAGGTCATCGAGGGGAAGGAGCTCAAGGACTACGTGGAGGGCCGGGTGGCCGTCCCCGAGCCGGCCGTGACGTCACGCGAGCCGGAGCCACCGAGGGCCCCCGGGGAGGGGGCGCGCCCCGCCACCGGGCAGCAGGCCATCCCGGAACCATCCCTGCCCGTCGCCGGAACCGTCCCCGAACGTCCCGACCGGTAGGGGGCGTCAGCCCGCGGGCCCGCCGCCCACCGTGAGGTCGAACCGTCCCCGGAAGCGGTCCAGGAACCGGTAGTAGTTGCGCCGGGACAGCCGCTCCCGCTCCGGCTCCGGCGTGTGGGCCCACATCCGGTGCTCGTGTCGGCGCACCGGCACCGGGACGACGACGGCCCGCAGCCCCTGCTCCTTCACCCGGAAGGAGAACTCGATGTCGGCCGTGCGGTAGAAGCGGAACTTCTCGTCGAAGCCCCCCACCCGGGGGAGGATCTCGCGGCGGAAGGCCATGAGGTACCCCTCGACGGCGTCGACCTCGGGGCCCTCGGACTCCCGGAACTGGCGAAGGTCCTCCGTGACGATCCCGAAGGGTCCGCAGATGCCCACCGTGGGGTCGGCCAGGGCCGCCTCCAGGGGCGCCAGCACGTCGCCCACGGCCTCCACGGACCCATCGGCCACGACGACGATGCGCCCGGCGGCCCGGCGCAGCCCGGCGTTCCGCCCCGCCCCCCACCCCGGGTCCTCGACGAGGGGCACGAGCTCCACCCCCTCGGGCCAGAGCGAGGGGTCCGTGCCCGCCGCGTCCACCACCACGTGCTGGACGGACCGGTCACCCCGCTGGCGGCGGAAGGAGGCGATCCCGCGCACCACGTCCTCGGGCCAGCCCTGGACGAGCCACTGGACCGAGACGTCCGCGGTGGGCGGCTCCCCGAGCACCGATGGGACCTCCCCGGGGCGCAGGCGCCGGAGACCCCCCGGCGCCCCGGCACCGGCCGGCTCCAGCCGGGGCCCCGCCGGCGTGTCCACCACCCGGTACCCGAGGGCCGCGATGCGCTCGCGGAGGGCGTCGGCCGCGGCGTAGTCGCGGGCGGCCCGGCGCCGCTCCCGCTCCGCCAGGAGCCCCTCCACTTCCTCGGGCACGTCCGGCACGCCCAGCCTCCCCTCCAGCCCCACGAGCCTACTCGCCCCGCGCCCGGTGCCGACGCAGGAAGTCCAGGACGGCGGCATCGGCCTCCTGGGCCCGCTCCGAGTGGTACACGTGGCCGGCCCCCTCGAGGAGCACCAGCTCCGCCCCGGGAATCCGGGAGGCCAGGATCCGGGCGTTCTCCGCCGGCACCATCTGGTCCTCGGTGCCGTGGAGGACCAGGGTGGGGACCGCGATGTCGGGGAGCCGGTCGTAGACGTCGAAGGCCTGCATGGCCTCCCACTGCCGCCGCCCGGCGTGGGGCGGCTGGCGGTGGCGCCGGCCCACCTCCAGGTCCTCGGCGACGTGCCCGGGGTGCTCCTCGGGGAAGCGCGGGCTGTACAGCAGGAGCCAGGGGCGGTCCTTGGGCGGCCGGGCCTCGCCCCGCACCGCCCGGCTCCCACCGCAGTGGGTGCAGCCGAGGATGAGGGTCCGCACCCGGTGGGGGTGGGCCAGGGCCAGCTGCTGGGCCACCATCCCCCCGAAGGACTGGCCGTACACGTGGGCCCGGCCCACACCCAGGTGGTCCAGGAGGGCGACGGTGTCCTCGACGAAGGTGGCCATGGTGACGGGCTCGTCCGGGGCGTCGGACCGTCCGTTGCCACGGAAGTCATAGGCGATGACCCGGAGCTCCCGGGCCAGGTGCGGGATGTTCCGACGCCAGCCGGGGATGTCGCCCCCCATGCCCTCCAGCAACACCAGCGGCTCGCCGCCTCCCGGGCCGTAGAGCTCGTAGTGCAGCCGGCAGCCGTCGGGGCGGCGGAGGGCAGGCATCGGCGCCGCTCACATGACGGCGAGGCCCGAGAGGTTCCGCATGAGCTCGCTCATGACCTCGGGGTCGGTGACGGCGTCCACCACCGCCGGCACTCCCTCCCCGACGGACCGCAGGGCCCGCTCCAGGGCGGGGACCAGGTCTCCCGGCTCCAGGACCCGCTCGCCGTGGCCGCCGACGGCGTGGGCCAGGAGGTCGTAGCGCATGGAGGACAGCTCGGCTCCGCCCACCGCCTCCTCGCCGTAGAACATGCGCTGCTCGTGACGGACGTCGCCCCAGCCGCCGTTGTTCACGACCACCACCACCACCCCGAGCCGGTGGCGGGCGGCGGTGTCCAGCTCCATGGCGGTCATCCCGAAGGCGCCGTCCCCGGTGAGCAGGAACACGGGCTCGTCGGGGCGGGCCGCCCGCGCCGCCAGGGCGAAGGGCAGGCCCACCCCCAGCGTGCCCATGGCCGAGCCGATGAACAGGTTCGTCCCCGGGCGGTGGGCCCGGGACATGGCGATGCCCCACACCACGCTGTCGCCGCCGTCCGAGACGAACGTGTGCGGCCCCCGGGCCTCGGCGAAGCGGGCCACCTCGCGGGCGAGCCACCCCGGGTGGAGACCCCTCGCCGGCCGCTCGCACTCCCGGTCCCAGCTCTGCCGGGAGGCCTCGGCGCCCCGCCGGGCCTCCTCGTTCCACCCGTCGTAGGCGTCGGGAGGCAGCGGCCAGGCCTCGGTCAGGGCCTCCAGGGTGGCCCCCACGTCGCCGGCGAGGGCCACCTCGGGCCGGCGGAGCCCACCCAGGTGCTCGGGGCGGACGTCCACCTGGACGATCCGCTGGCCGGCGGGGAACAGGGGGAAGCCCCCGTAGAGGAGGTTCGCGTTGAACCGGGAGCCCAGGACGAGGGAGGCGTCGGCAGAGGCCAGCACCACCCCGCCGTGGACCAGGCTCCCCAGGCAGCGGGGGTGGTCGTCGTCGAGGAGCCCGCGGGCGGCGCTCGTGGTGATCACCGGGATGCCGGTCCGCTCGGCCAGGGCCCGCAGGGCCCCGCCGGCCCCCGAGAAGAAGGCCCCGGAGCCAGCGACCACCACCGGCCGCTCGGCGCCCGCCAGCACCTCCACCGCCAGGCCCAGCTCCGCCGGGGCCGGGGCGGCCCGGGCGAGCTGCCGCTCATGGCCCACGGGCCACTCCCGGGACGGGGGAGCCGCCACCTGGGCGAGGACGTCCTGGGGCACCTCCAGGTAGGCGACGCCGGGGGCGCCGGCCCGGGCCTGGTGGACGGCCTCGGCCACGTACTCGGGGATCCGCTCCGGCGACAGGCACTCGGCCCGCCACTTCGTCACCGGCGCCACGGCGGCGAGCTGGTCCAGGTCCTGGACGGCGCCGCGGCCCCGCTGGGCGATGCCGGTCCGGCCGGCGATGATGACGACGGGGACCCCGGAGGCGTTGGCCTCGGCGATGCCCGGCACCGCGTTCGTGAGTCCGGGCCCTGCCGTGACGGCCGCCACCCCCACCTCCCCGGTGGCCAGGGCCCAGCCCTCGGCCGCCAGGACGCTCGCCTCCTCGTGTCGGGTGCCCACGAGGGTCAGTCCCTCCCGTCGGGCCCCGTCGAAGAGGGGGAGGATGTGGCCGCCGGGTAGCGCGAACACGGTCCGGACGCCGGCCTCCTTGAGCGCCCGGGCCGCCAGCACGCCACCGTGGGCCGCGGAGCTCAAACCGCGCCGAGTATAGGATGACCCCCGCGGGGGCGCCGCCAGGGGGAGGCGTGCCGGAACTCATGCGAGCGGCCGTGTTCACCCGGGCCCGCACCATCGAGGTCCGGGACGTCCCGGTCCCCGAGCCGGGCCCGGGGGAGGTCCGGCTGCGGGTACGCTACTGCGGGATCTGCGGGTCGGACCTCACCGTGTACCGGACCGGCGCGCTGTCGGGCCCCACCACCGTCCTCGGCCACGAGATCTCCGCCGTGGTGGACCTCGACCCCTCGGACCGCCTGGCCCCCGGGACCCGGGTCGTGCCCCACCCGGCGCGAGGGTGCGGGCGCTGCCTGTGGTGCCGGGAGGGCCACCCCCGGTACTGCCTGGAGCCCCACAACCCCGCCTTCGGCGGCTTCGCCGAGTACACCTGCTACCCGGCGGAGAACCTCCTCCCCGTCCCCG
This sequence comes from uncultured Actinomycetes bacterium, assembly GCA_964449755.1. Lineage (GTDB taxonomy): Bacteria > Actinomycetota > UBA4738 > UBA4738 > HRBIN12 > CAYVCH01. Next base: position 3,474 of record CAYVCH010000024.1, on the reverse strand, counting down.
ACGACCTCGACGACCGCCGGGCCGCCCTGACCGAGCCCCTGGGGGTGGCCCTGCGGGCCGTCTGGCAGGCCGACCCCAGGCCCGGCGACGTGGCCTACGTGAGCGGCCTGGGGTCCATCGGGCTCCTCGTCGTCGCGGGCCTCGTGGCCTCGGGCTGCCGGGTGCTGGGCGGCGACCCCCGGGAGGAGCGCCGCGCCCTCGGGCTCGAGCTGGGCTGCGAGGCGGTCCTCGATCCCACCGTCCAGGATCCCTTCGCCACGGCCCTGGCCCTGGACCCCCACGGGCCTCCGCTCGCCTTCGAGTGCGCCGGCGTACCCGAGTCCCTGCAGCAGATCTTCGACACCTGCGGGCCGGGAGGGACCGTGGGGATCCTCGGGGTGCCGACGGGCCCCGTCCTCCTGCTACGGATGACCGTCCGGGAGCAGCGGGCCTTCTCCATCGCGGGCCCCTCCATGGAGTCCATGCGCGGCGCCATGGAGCTGCTCCGGCGGCGCCCCGAGGTGGCGAGGGTGGCCACGGGGACCGTGCCCCTCGAGGGCACGGGGGAGGCCCTGGAGGCCCTGGTGGCCGGGCATGGCGGGGTCAAGGTCCTGGTGGCCCCCGACGGGTGAGGAGGCCGAAGCGGCGGACCTCCCCGGAGCCGACGTCGGCCGGCGGGCGGTGGCGCTCCTGGCGCCGGCCACCTTCTTCGAGGGCTACGACGGCCTGATCCTGGGTCTCGCCCTCCCCCTCATCGTCGCCGACTTCGGCCTCAGCGTCGCGACGGCCGGCGTCGCCACGTCCGTCATCTACGCCGGGTCCTTCGGCGTCCTCGCCCTCCTGCCCCTGGCCGACCGCCTCGGCCGCCGGCCGGTCCTGGCCGCCACCATCGCCGGCTACACCGTCGCCACCTTCGCCACCGCCTTCTCTCGCGGGGTGGCGGACTTCGTCGCCTACCAGTTCGTGGCCCGGGTCTTCCTGGGAGGCGAGTACGCCCTGGCCATGATCGTGCTCGTGGAGCTGCTCCCGGCCGAGCGGCGGGGCCGGACCCTGGGGCTCGTGTCGTCCATGTCGGCCTTCGGGATGGCGGGGGCGGGAGTCGGGTTCCTGGCCGTGGCCCAACTCGGGGCCTCCTGGCGGGTGCTCTACCTGGTGGGCGTGGCGCCCCTGCTGCTCCTGGTGCGGGCCAGGCGGGACCTGCCGGAGACGGCCCCGTGGCGGGCCGGGGGGGCGGCGGCGTCGGCGGCCGCCGCTCCGGCGGCCGTGACGGTCCCCGACCACTCGGGAGAGCACGCGCCGGCCCTGGCGGCCGGGGTCCGGCCCCGCTGGCTCCTGGGCGCCGTCCTTTTGGCCTTCCTGTTCTCCGTGTTCCCCACGGCGGTCACGACCTTCGCGTCCCTGCTCGTGCTCCGGGAGTGGGGGTGGGACCTCTCCGCCGTCACCCCGGGCCACGTCGCCCTGTGGATCCTGGCCGTGGGCGGGTTCTTCGCGGCGGGTCGCCTCATGGACGCCTGGGGACGCCGCCCGACGGCGGTGCTGTTCCTGGCCGGGGCGGCGGCGGCGGGGCTCCTCGCGTTCCGGGCGGCCGGCACCACCGCCCGGGTGGTCGGGCTTGCCCTCGTCATCTTCGGCCTCACCGGCTCCACGCCCTGCGCCGCCGCCTTCGCCACCGAGCCCTTCCCCGCCCGGGCCCGCGGCCGGGTCGCGGCCCTGCTGCGCCTCGCCGGGATCGCCGGCGCGGGGGTGGCCCCCGCCCTCACCGGCCTGCTGGCCGGGCGTCTCGGCGGCGTGGGACCGGCCCTCTCGGCGGTGGGGCTGTCCTACGCGGCGGCGGCCCTGGTCGTCGTCGCCCTCCTGCCGGAGACCCGGTCGGCCCCCACCCCCATCGGCGACCCCGGTTGACCGACGCCCTAGCATTTGATAGGTAACCACCGGCCCCAGGAACGGGAGGGACGACATGACCGAGGCACCCCGCCCCGCCATCTTCGAGCGCAAGGCGTCCGGCCTGGTCCGGGAGGCGGGCACGGTGGACGTCCTGGTCTACAACATCAACTTCGTCTCCCTCGGGCTCATGGCCGCCTTCGTGTTCCTGTTCTCCACCGCCTTCTACCCGGGGGCGAACCTGTACCTGACGACGGCCCTCACGTTCCTGTTCGTGATCCCGACGAGCCTCGTCTTCGCCTTCCTGTCCGCCGCCATGCCCCGCTCAGGGGGGGACTACGTGTGGGTGAGCCGGATCCTCCACCCCGCCCTGGGGATGATGTCGAACTGGAACAGCACCGTGTGGTGGTTCATCTACGGCGGTGTCCCCAGCGCCTTCTTCGCCCAGTTCGGGTTGGCCCCCTTCTTCTCCACGGTCGGGCAGATGGCCGGCGTGGGCTGGATGGTGGACGTCGGCGGCTGGTTCGCCTCCGACCTGGGGACCTTCGTCGCCGGCACCGCCCTCATCGTGTTCCTGGTCGTCGCCTTCGCCCGGGGCATGCGCTTCTTCTTTCGGCTGCAGAACACGCTGTTCTTCCTGTCCCTGGTGGGCCTGGTCCTCCTCGCCCTGGTCTGGCTCGTGAAGTCCCGGGGGTCGATCCTGTCGTCCCTGGGCCAGGGCCTGGGGGCGGACGTCCTCCGGGGCCTCGGGCAGGCGGCGGCGGAGGCAGGGGTCCAGACGGGCGGCCCCTTCAGCCTGAAGTGGACCATCCTTGCCGGGACCTGGATCTACATCAACCTGGTCTTCAACCAGTCCTCGGCCTACATCGGAAGCGAGGTGAAGCGCGCCTCCCGGTTGCAGCTGTGGTCGATGCCGGCCGCGGCCGTCCTCGCCACGGTCTACCTGCTGGTCCTGCTCGGCCTCGCCGACAAGGCCGTGGGGCTGGAGCGATTCGGCCAGCTCGCGGGGACCCAGGGCCTGGTGTTCACCCAGGTGGCGGCCTTCGGCTCGGGGAGCACGCTCCTGGCCGTCCTCATCCTGTTGCCCTTCGTCTTCCAGAGCTACACGTGGCTGCCGGGCCAGATCGCGAACACCAGCCGCAACTTCCTCGCCTACGGCCTCGACGGCCTCATGCCCCAGTGGACCGCCGCGGTGCACGCGAGGTGGCACACGCCGGTGAACTCCCTCGTGCTCGTGGGCGCCGGCTCCATCGTGGCCCTGTGGGCCTTCGTGACGTTCCCGGCCTTCGCCACCCTCGTCGGCATCTTCGGCTACATCCTCGGCTTCGCCATCGTGAGCGTCGCCGCCATGGCCTTCCCCTACCGCCTCCCCCGGGTCTTCGAGGCCTCCCCCGTGCGGTGGCGGTGGGGCGGCGTCCCGGTGATCTCGATCGTCGGCGCCCTGTCGGTGGTCGCCCTCGCCATCATGGCCTGGGCCTTCCTCACGGACCCCAGCGCCGGGCTGGTCGGGAGGCCCGGGCTGGTGTGGATGAACGTGGGGATCCTCCTCTCGGGCCTGGTCCTGTACTACCTCGCCAACGCCGTCCAGCGCGGCCGCGGCGTGGACATCTCGAG
>CAYVCH010000023.1:0-16771 GCA_964449755.1 uncultured Actinomycetes bacterium | reverse complement strand
CAGGGCCCGCCTCGGGGCCGCCGGGTCCACCGCCGGCAGCCCGGCCAGCCGCTCCTCGGCCTGACCCAGGCGGGCCTGCCCCTCGGCGAGCCGCCGGGCCGCGGCCAGCCGCTCTCCGATCCCCTCCAGCCTCGCCAGCTCCGCCTCCAGCACGGGCAGGCCCTCCAGCTCCCGGGCCAGGACCTCCCTCCGCCGGGAGAGGTCCCGGAGCCTGTCGGCCAGCTCGTCCCGCTGCTCCGTCCTGGTCCGCACCTCGTCGGCGAGGCGCTCCACCCGCTGCCGGACCTCCTCGGCCTCCTCGAAGGCCCTGCGGGCGGCCAGGGCCGACCCCTCCGCCGTCCGGAGGGCGCCCCGGGCCGCCCTCGCCCGCTCCCGGGCCTCCCTGGCGGCGTCCTTCGCCGCCTTCAGGCGGGCCTCCAGCTCAGCCAGGTCCGGCACCGCGCCGGCGAGCTGGTCGGCGGCCTGCAGGGTCCGCCTGGCCTCCTCCCGGGCGGCCTTCCGGGCCGCGTCCACCGGGCGGACCCCGAGCAGGCGCAGGGCCATCTCCTTGCGCTTGCCCGGCGTCACGTCGGAGAAGGCGTCGAGCTGCTTCTGCTCGGCGTACACCGAAGCCCGGAACACGTGGAGGTCCATGTGGAGCAGGCGCTGCACCTCGCGGTCGACGTCGGCGGTGCCGGAGGCGAGGAGCAGGCTCCCCACGTACAGCTCCGCCTCGGGCAGGCAGGCCCGTCCCCTGAGGGACCGGCGCACCTCGTAGTGCTGTCCGGCGTGCTCGAAGGCCATGCGGACCAGGCAGTCGGCCAGGACCCCCTGGGTGCGGATCTCCTGCTTCTTCGTGCGGGCCGCGTCCACCCCGTACAGCGCGAAGCCGATGCTCTCCAGGAGCGTGCTCTTGCCGGAGCCGTTCGCGCCGAAGACCCCGATGACCCGGGACGGCAGCTCGAGGTCGACCGCCTCGAACACCCGGTAGTTGCGCAGGGACAGCTCGACGACCCTCACACCGTGTCCCCCCGGGACTCCTCCAGGAACCGGCGGCCCAGGGCCGCCACCCGCTCCCGGTCGAGCCCGGCGAGGTCCTGGACCTCGACGTAGGCCTCCCACTCCTGCTCCAGGGGGCCGACGGCCGGACCGCCCTGGACGGCCAGGGCCCCCGCCCCGAAGTCGGGCTCGACCTGGACCCAGAGGGCCCCGGGCACCGCCTCCTGGAACTGCTCGTTGCCCACCTGCCGGTAGGCGGCGGGGTCGACCTCGTTCAGGAACACCCGGACGATGGCGCCCTCCGGCGTGCCCCGGGCGGTGCCCTCGACGGCCTCGAGCAGCTCACCGGGGGACAGGCCGGCCGCCCGCACGCTCACCGTCACAAGGGGCCGCTCGTGGGGGTTGTCCACGTGGTCCACGGTCCCGGCCTCGGTGTCGACCACGACGATCCCCTTGTGGAGGTCGGGCGAGTCGGCGAAGGAGAAGGTGTCCGTCGAGCCCGCGTACCACGTCCTCCGGGAGACGCGCTGGGGGGCGTGGTAGTGGCCGAGGAGGACGAGGTCGAACCGCCGGTCGAAGGCCGCCTCCTCCACCTCCAGCTCGTTGATGTCGCCGTAGGTCCGCGCCGGCAGGGAGGTGAGGGCGACATGGGCGAGGAGCACGTTCGTCCGGTCGCTCCGGACCCCGCGGGCCGCCCGGTCCAGCTCGGCCCGGAGCTCCTCCACGGACAGGGTCTGGGGGACGGCGTGGACCGCGACGCCGGCGAGGTCCGACGAGACCGCCTCCATGCGCCAGGCGAAGGCCACGTTCGGGAAGACCCGCTCCAGGGCGTCGTAGGGTGAGCCGGTGCCCCGCACCCGCGGGGTGTCGTGGTTGCCGGAGATGGCGACGCCCGGCAGGCCGGCGTCGGCGAGCCGCTGGAGTCCGGCCAGGACGTGGGCGAAGGTCCGGTAGGTGGGCCGGGCGTGGTCGAAGATGTCGCCGAGCCAGAGGAACCCGTCGGGCTCCAGGGCGACCGTCTCCTCCACGGCCCACGCGAAGGACCGCAGGAAGTCCTCCTCCCGCAGGTTGCGGCCCTCCCCGTCCCGGAGGTGGGCCAGGTGGCTGCGGCCGAGGTGGGCGTCGCCCCATGCGACCAGGCGCGCCATCTACTCCACGAACCCCCTCGTGGCCCCCTCGGGACGAGCCGGGAGCGGCGACGGCCCCGGGACGGCCTTCACGTAGTCCTCGTAGAGGTACACCCGGGCCGGGAGGGCGAAGGGGGCGTCGAGGTTCGTGACGATGGCCTCCCCCGGCATCAGGGTCTGGATCTCTGGCCCGAGGTCGGCGATGTCCTGCTTGGCCGAGGCCCGCAGGATGGCCCGGTCCTTCTCGTCGGCCAGCCCCAGGATGAAGAAGGTGTTGAACTGCGACAGCAGCTCGTCGTCGATGAGCTTGGGCTGCTGGGACACGGCGCAGAGACCCACCCGGAACTTCCGCCCCTCCCGGGCCACCCGGGGGAAGACGTTCTCGTCCCGTCGCTTCACCTTGGACAGCACCCGCTGGGCCTCCTCCAGAGCCACCAGGGTCGGCGGCAGGCCGGCGAAGCGCTCGCGGTCGTCCAGGTACAGGCCCGAGTAGGTGTCCAGGAGGCGGCGGGTGATCACCGAGGCGACCAGGATCTCCTCCATCGAGGAGAGCCCGGAGGTCTCCACGAGCACCGTGTGCCCGCCGGCCAGCTCGTCGACGATCCGCTGGGAGAGGGAGGGCTGCCGGGGATCCCGGGAGATGCAGGGCAGGTCGAGGATCCGCTGGGCCCGCCGCTGGACGACCTGCATCGTGCTCGGGGCGACGCCCAGGTCCTCGGCCAGCGCTGCCACCTCCCCTGCCGCCGCCTCCGTCAGCCACTCCTCGCGGAAGGCGCGCATGAGCCGGTAGATCGCCTCCTCCTGCGCCGGGCTCCACTCGTAGGCCGTCTGGAGGTCGCCCACGGTGAGCTCGGCCAGGGAGAGCCGCAGCGCCGTGGCTGCCGCTCCCGTGCCAGCCCGGGTCGCGTACACGCGGAGCCGCTCCGCCGCCCAGGGGTGGTGGAGCAGGCCCCGACGGGTCCCGCCGCCGCCCTCCAGGTACTCGCCGTGGGGGTCGAACAGCAGCAGCGCGTAGCGTCCCTGGGACGCCAGCACCTGTCCGGCCAGGACCTTCATGAGGTTGGACTTGCCCATCCCGGTGGCCGCGAACACCCCCACGTGGGACGTGAGGGTCTCGCCGCGGATCCCGACCTCCAGGTCGATGGTGTCCTCGCCGGAGCGGAGCAGCCCGATGCGCAGGTCGCCGGCGCGCTCCCGGAGGAAGGCCAGGTCCTCGGCGGAGGGCGCGGTGACCCTGGCGAACTGGGCCGGGAGCGACTTGGGCTTGCGGAACTCCCCGGCGGCGTCGATGTAGCCCAGGGGCACGCAGGTGGCCACCTTGTACAGGCGCTGCTCGGGATCGTGGAGCGTGTAGGGGGTGCCGGCCACGTCGCCGGCCATGTACGCGCCCGCCGTGCGCTCCGCCCAGTGGGGGTCGCTGGAGTCCGAGCCGTAGGTCACCTGGACGACGCGGAAGAGGAAGCGCCGCCCCCGCTCCGGGTCCTCCGCGGCCAGCAGCTCGCCCAGGAACAGGTCGGTCCCGTGGAAGGACCGGAAGGTCGCCTCCAGCACGTTCCGGCCGAAGATCCGCCCCTTGTACTCCACCCCTCCTGCCTAGCTCCGGTTGAGGATCTCGTGGAAGTCCTGGAACAGCACCTCGATGTCGTCCTCGGGCAGGCCGTGCCGGCCGAGGGCCTCCCGGAAGGCCCGCCTCGCGTCGGCCACGGCGTAGCCCGTGACCCTGGCGGCCTGGTGGGCGCGGGCCAGCGGGTAGGGGTAGCCGACGAAGGCGGCGTCGTCGGAGGCCCCCACCAGGCGTCCGAGGACCGCCTCGGGGGGCTCGGGTCCCCGGGCGACGTCCACCCGGAAGGCGTGGGGGGAGGTGGGCGCCAGGTGGGCGACGAAGATCTCTCCGACGTAGAGTCGCCCGAACACCGGGGCCGTCGAGATCCGCGCCGCCCACGGCACCGGCCCCAGCTCCCGGTCGCCGCGGCGCTTGAGGAGGGCCACCAGGGGGGCGTTGCGGCCCCAGAACAGCGTGGAGGCCTTCACCACGCCGGCCAGCGACACCCCGCGACGCTCCGCCTCTCCGTGCGCGTGCCGGACCACCTCCGGAGGGACGAGGGGCCCGCCGTGGAGGGACCCGTCGACGAGGACCAGGTCCCCCGGGGCCGCCTCCCGCAGCGTCTCCAGGACGAGACGCCACTCCGCCCACTCCCGGAGCGCGTCGACGGGGCGTGGCAGGTCCGGCAGCCGCTCCGGCTCCCCGCCGCACAGCTCCGAGAGGACCTCCCGGGCCAGGGCCCCGGCTCCCTCGGCGGAGACCGCCCGCACCGCGAGCGGCGGTGCCTCGACCAGGTCCGTGGACCCGCCCGCCAGGCGCACACGGGCCGCCCGGTAGGCGGCCACCTGGAACGACCGCCCGTCGGCCAGCACGCACGAGCCGCCGTCCACGGCCCACACGGTGCCCGGATCCCGCGCGCCCAGGGGGCGGAGCGGGAAGGCGTCGGGGTGGCCGGGGACGAGCAGCTCCTCGGCCAGGCCGAGCTGGCCCTCCAGCACCCTCACCTCCGCCCCGGGACGCTCCAGCAGCTCCACCACGTACGCGGCCGCCGCCTCCAGTTCGGCCCGGTCGGTCAGCTCGAAGGGGAGCGCCGGGGCTCCGCCCGGGTTCGGGCCCCGTCCCTCCGCCTCGGTTGCCATGCCCGTCATCCTATGGCCGTGGGGTCCGGACGCCCCCGAGGATACCCGGGCGCCGCCCTCAGCCCAGGGCCCGGAGGATCTCCCGGGCGATGACCACCCGCTGGATCTGGTTCGTGCCCTCGTAGATCTGGGTGATCTTGGCGTCACGCATGAACCGCTCGACCGGGTACTCGCTCACGTACCCGTAGCCGCCGAGGACCTGGACGGCGTCGGTGGTGACCCGCATGGCCGTGTCCGAGGCGAAGCACTTCGCCACCGCCGACAGGTAGGTCATGCGCGGGTCGCCGGCGTCGCAGGCGCTCAGGGCCCGGTAGACGAGGAGGCGGGCGGCCTCGATGCCCATGGCCATGTCGGCCAACATGAACTGGATCCCCTGGAAGTCGGCGATGCGCTGGCCGAACTGGACCCGCTCCGTCGCGTAGCGGGAGGCGACGTCGAAGGCCCCCTGGGCGATGCCCACCGCCTGGGCCCCGATGACCGGCCGCGAGTAGTCCAGGGTGCGCATGGCGATGGCGAAGCCTTCGCCCTCCTCACCGATGAGCCGGTCCGCGGGGATCCGGGCCTGCTGGAGGATCACCTCCCGGGTGGGGGACCCCCGGATCCCCATCTTCGGCTCGGGCCGCCCGAAGGACACGCCGGGGTCGTCTCGCATGACCAGGAAAGCCGACACCCCCTTCGACCGGAGCGCCGGGTCCCGCGTGGCGAAGACCACGTAGGCGTGGGAGACGCCGGCGCCGCTGATGAACCGCTTGGTCCCGGACAGGACGAACCCGTCGCCCGCACGCTCGTAGCGGGTGGCCACGGCGGCGGCGTCGGACCCGGCCCCGGGCTCGGTGAGGGCGTAGGACATGAGGATCCGGCCCTCGCAGATCCCTCCGATCATCGCCCGGCGCTGCTCCTCGGTGCCCGCGAGCTGGATGGGAATGGCCCCGAGCTTCGCCACGGCCGGGGTGAGGGCCAGGCCCGCCGACACCCGCGAGAGCTCCTCGATGAGGACCCCGAAGGCGAGGGACCCCCCGCCCGAGCCCCCGTACTCCTCGGGGTAGCCCACGCCCATCAGCTCGTGGTCCACGAGCACCCGGTACAGGTCCTCCGGCCACTCGTCGGTGCGGTCCACCTCGGCGGCCCGGGGCGCCACCTTGTCCTCGGCGACCCGGCGGACCAGGAGGCGGAACTCCTCCAGCTCCTCAGGCAGCTCGAACCGGCGTTCCATCCGGAGCTAGTCTGGTCAAGACTACATCCGCCGCCGCAGCACCAGGGCGTCCCCCTGGCCGCCCCCTCCGCAGATGGTGGCGGCCCCCAGGCTCACGCCCCGACGCCGCATCTCGTGGGCCAGGGTCAGCGTGATGCGGGCACCGCTCGCGCCGACGGGGTGGCCCAGGGCCACCGCCCCGCCGTTCACGTTCACCAGGTCCTCGGGGAACCCCAGCATCCGGGTGACGTTCAGGGCCACGGCGGCGAAGGCCTCGTTCACCTCGAGCAACCCGAGGTCCGAGACCCCGAGGCCGGCCTTCTTCAGCGCCTGCTCGAGGGCGAGGGCCGGCACCGTGTGGAGGTAGGCGTACCCGGCGGCCGACATCCCGTGGGCCACGATCTCGGCCAGGGGCTCGACTCCCAGCTGCTCCGCCCGCTCGGGGGTGGTCACCACGACCGCACAGGCCCCGTCGGAGATCTGGGAGGCGTTGCCGGCGGTGATCGTTCCGTCGGCCCGGAAGGCCGGCGGCAGCGCGGCGAGGGCCTCGGGGGTGGAGTCCGGACGGATCCCCTCGTCGCGGGCGACCCGGCCCGGCTGCCCCTTTCCGCCGGGGACCTCCACGGGGACGACCTCCTCGGCTAGCCGGCCGGACTCCCACCCCTCGTGGGCGCGGCGGTGGCTCCTGGCGGCCCAGGCGTCCTGCTCCTCCCGGCCGATCCCGAGCTCCCGGTTCACCTCGTCCGACGACTCCCCCATGTGCTGCCCGGTGAAGGTGGACCACAGCCCGTCGTGGATCATGGCGTCCACCAGCTCGGCGTGGCCCAGGCGCACCCCGAACCGGGCCCGGGGGAGGAGGTAGGGCGCCTGGGACATGGACTCCATGCCGCCGGCCACCACCAGCTCCACCTCCCCGGCCCGGATGAGCTGGTCGGCCAGGGCGATGGCGTTGATCCCCGACAGGCAGACCTTGTTGATGGTGATGGCCGGCACCTCCTTGGGGATGCCGGCGGCCACGGCGGCCTGGCGGGCCGTGATCTGGCCCGCGCCCGCCTGGATCACCTGGCCCATGATCACGTAGTCCACCCGCCCCGGGTCCACAGCGGCCCTGGCCAGGGCCTCCCGGATGGCGGTGGTCCCGAGTTGCACGGCGGACAGGGACGCGAGGGCGGACCCGAACCTGCCGATCGGCGTCCGGGCCCCGGCGAGGATGACGGACGCGCTCATGGGCCCAGTCTACGCCGACCCGTGCCGGTGGCCTCAGCCCCGGCTGGCCACCGCCTCCTCGATGACGGCGAGGATCTCCGCCCCCACCAGCTCGTCCCGTTCCAGCAGCGCGTCCCGGAGGGACGCCACCACGTCCCGGTTCTCCTCCAGCAGCGCCGTCACCCGCTGCCGCTGGGCCTCCAGGATGTCCTCCACGGCCCGCTTGCCGTCGCGGTCGGCCAGGACCTTCCCTACCAGGTTCCGGTTGCCCAGGGGGCCCTCGGCCACGGCCTCGAAGGAGATCAGGGAGCCGGCCATCCCGTAGGCCCCCACCATCTTGGCGGCCAGCTCGGTGGCCTGGGCCAGGTCGTTGGCCGGCCCCGTCCCCGACTCCCCCAGGAACAGCTCCTCGGCCACCAGCCCGCCCAGGGCGATGGCCACCTGGGCCTCGATCTCCGAGCGGGTGCGGGTGAAGCGCTCCTCCTCCTCGCCGTGGGCGAGGAGCCCCAGCGACTGTCGGCGCTTGATGATGGACAGGACCTCCAGGCGCCGGCCCCTGCCCAGGAAGTAGGCGGCGGTGGCGTGGCCGGCCTCGTGGGTGGCCACGGCCGCCCGGTCGGCCTCGGAGTAGGTGACGGGCTGCTTGATGCCGATCTCCTCGGTCAGCTTGGCCTCGTACACGTCGGCCTCGGTCATCTCCCGCCGCCCCCGGCGGAGGGCCACCAGGAGGGCCTCGTCGAAGAGGTGCTCGATCATGACCGGCGTGTAGCCGAAGGTGTCGTGGGCGAGCCGGTCGCGGACTCCGGGGTCGTCCAGGCCCGCGTCGTGGGCCTTCCGGGCCAGGAAGAAGTCGACGAGGTCCCGGCGGCCCTGCTTGGTGGGGAGATCGAAGTACAGGCGGCGGTCGAACCGCCCCGGCCGGAGCAGTGCGGGGTCGAGGTTCTCTGCCCGGTTCGTGGCCGCGATGAGCAGGATGTTGTGGTAGGTGGGCCTGCCCACCCTCAGCTGGCGGTCCAGGGGCAGGTACCCGTTGATCCACCCGACCACCTTGGCCTTGGCCCGGTCCCGCCAGGGGGGCTGGTCGAAGGACTGCAGCTGGATGAGCAGCTCGTTCACCATGCCGCCGGTGCCGGCCGAGACCGTCCGCGCCACCGTCCGCCCCAGGTCCCCGGGCTCGGGGGTCGCCGCCAGCGACCCGCGGTCCATGCCGATGGCGTCGATCTCCTCGATGAAGCCGATGGCTCCGCCCTCCCGGCGGGCGGCCTTGCGCAGGGCCTTGAAGAAGGAGCGGATCCGGGCCGCGGTCATCCCGAACCACATGGACTGGAAGGCCGGGGCCGAGATGAACAGGAAGGGCACCCCGGCCTGCTTGGCCATGGCCTTGGCCAGGTAGGTCTTGCCCGTCCCCGGCGGCCCCTCGAACAAGATGCCCCGGCGGGGGTTGCCCCCGAGCTCCTCGCGGAAGGTCGCGTACCCCAGGAACACGTCCAAGGTCCGCACGACCTCCTCCACCTGGGTGTCCAGGCCCCGGACCTCGGAGAGCCCGACCTCGATCTCCTCGGGCCGGACTACGAGGTGGGGGGAGCGCCCGGACATGAAGGGCAGGAACAGGACGAGGACGACGGCGGCGACCAGGATGAGGGCGGGCAGGTACCACACCCAGTTGTCCGGGAGGGAGGGGAGCCCGATGGGGTTGTCCGTCACGTACCGCCACCACAGGAACACGTCCAGGGCCCCCAGGCCCAGGGCCAGGCGGAGGATGCGCCGGCGGCGCGTGCGCTCGCGGATGCGGAAGACGTCGGCCCGCCCGGCACGCAGCAGCTCCGAGCCCTCCAGGAGGGCCCCCGCGGCGGCCCGGTCCTCCTTCACCGTCCCCTCCCCGACCTTCGCCCTCGGACGAGCCTGAGGGTCATCCTACGTCCGGGGGAGGCTGCACGCATCGGCCGTTCGGCCAGTCCGGGATGGCACCGCAGTGGCACCGGCGTCGCCAGCGGCTATGGTCACGCCGACCGGAGTCGAGGACGGGGTGCCGCGGCGCAAGCGACCACCGATGTCGGAGGAGGACCGCAGGGTCCTCGGCGCCCTGCTGCGCGACCTCCGGCGAGCCGCCGGCTACCGGTCCGTGGAGCGGGCGACGGCGGAGCCGGGCTGCCCGGCGGCCCGCCAGACGATCTACGCCTACGAGCGGGGTGGCCTCGTTCCCTCCCTCCGCCAGTTCCTGGACCTGGTGGAGTTCTACGCCTTCTCCCCGGCGGAGGGCGCGAGGCCCGGCGTGGAGCTCCGGACCCTGGCCGTGGCGGCGGTGGTGCGGGCCCTCCGGCACCCCGCCTACCACGTGACGGAGGCCATGGACCTCATCGTCCGGCTCCAGACGGGGGACGAGCACCGGCGGGACGTCGGGGCCCGGGGCGGCGGGGCCGAGGGGAGGTGAGCGCGACGTTCGCCGAGATCGACCACGTGGGCATCGCCGTGGAGGACCTGGAGGCCGCCGTCGCCCGCTACCGGAGGGCCCTCGGAGCCGAGCCCGTCCACCGCGAGCGCATCGAGGAGCAGGGCGTCGAGGAGGTGCTGTTCCGCCTCGGCCGCGGCTACGTCCAGCTCCTCGGGGCCCTGGGGCCCGACACGCCGGTCGGCCGGTTCCTGGCCCGTCGGGGCCCGGGCCTCCACCACGTGGGCTACCGGGTGGCCGACGTGGCGGCGGAGCTGGCCCGCCTCCGGGCCGCGGGGTTCCGGCTGGTGGACCGGGCGCCCCGGCGGGGCTCCCGGGGGACCCTCATCGCCTTCGTCCACCCGGAGGGCATGGAGGGGGTCCTGGTGGAGCTGGTCCAGGAGGGGTGAGCTGGACGGAGGGGCCGCCGCGTCGACCCCCGCCGGGACCATCGACCGGGGCCGGGGGCTGCCCCGGCGGGTCAGGCCGGCAGGTCCTTGAGGCCGGGCTTCGGCGCGGAGACCAGGACCGCCACGTTGCCGTGGGGAAGCCTGCCCTCGCCCATGAGCCGGTGGACTCGGCCGGTCTCCTCGTAGCGGTAGGTGGCGGACAGGGTGGTGTCGATCTTCCCCTCCCGGACCAGGTCGTTGAAGGCCGCCGCCTGCTCGTCGTTGAACAGGTGGGAGCCCTGGTAGCGCTTCTGCAGGTACCACAGGTAGCGCACGTCCACCATGGTGTCGTAGCCGCTCGTCCCGGCGCAGATGACCACCATGCCACCCCGGTCGCAGACGAAGACCGAGGTGGGGATCGTGTCCTGGCCGGGATGGTCGAAGACGATCCGGGGGTTGCGCCGCTCCCCGAGGACGTCCCAGATGGCCTTCCCGAAGGCCTTCACCCCCTCGAACCACCCCTTCCACTCGGGCGAGTCCCAGGCCGGCGGCACCCCCCAGTGGTCGAACTTCCCGCGGTCGATGTAGCCGACGGCCCCCAGCCGCTTGCAGTACTCCCCCCGCTCGTCGGAGGACACCACCGCCACCGGGATCCCGCCGGCGTGGCGCACGAGCTGGATGGCCATGGAGCCCAGCCCCCCCGAGCCGCCCCAGACGAGCACGACGTCGCCCTCCTGCACGGTGTGGGGCGGCCACCCGAACAGCATCCGGTACGCGGTGGACCCGGTGAGCGTGGGGGCGGCCGCCTCCTCCCAGGTGAGGTGCTCGGCCTTGGGCAGGCACTGGTGGGCCTGGACCTTGCAGAACTGGGCGAAGGAGCCCCAGCAGGTGTCGTAGCCCCACACCCGGAAGGAGTCCGCCAGGCCCGGGTCTCCTCCCCGGGCCTCGATGGTCGGGTCGCCCTCGTCCCACTGGGCGGCGTGGACGACGACGTGGTCCCCGACCTTCACGTTGGTGACGCCGGGCCCCACGGCGTAGACGACGCCCGCGGCGTCGGAGCCGACGACGTGGAAGTCGGTGGGCTCGCCCCACCTGGCCTGGGTCTTCGTCACGTCCACCGGCACGCCCCGGGCGGCCCAGACGTTGTTGAAGTTGACCCCGGCGGCCATGACCAGGACGAGGGCCTCCCCCGGGCCGGGCTCGGGCACGTCGATGACCTCGTCCCGGATGGCCGTCTCGGGGTCCCCGAACCGCTCCGGGCGGACGAGCTGCGCGTGCATGCGCCGGGGGACCTCGCCCACGGGCGGGATCGCGCCGACCTCGTACAGGTCCCTGGCCATCTCCTCTCCTCTTGGGCTGCGGGCACAGACGCGCCCGACGATAGCCACGCCCGCGTCCCCCGCCAACCCCCGACCGACCCGGGCGTGTCACCAGGACCCCACCGGCGGGGTCGGAGGACGCCGGAAGCCTTCGACCCGGGAGGGATAGACTGCGCCCATGGCCACCACCGACGAGGAGCTTCCCGGAGGCTCCGGCGAGCTCCAGCCGCCCCCCATCCCGGTCGAGGAGCGCATCGCCGAGCTGCGGAGGCGGCGGGAGGCCTCCCTCCAGCCGGGGGGGAAGGAGGCCGTCCAGCGGCAGCACGCCCGGGGCAAGCTCACGGCCCGGGAGCGCATCGAGCTCCTCCTGGACAAGGGCTCCTTCGTGGAGGTGGACCCCCTCGCCGTGCATCGGGCCCACGACTTCGGCATGGACCGCCACCGGCCGCCCGGCGACGGGGTGGTCGTCGGCTACGGCACGATCGATGGCCGCAAGGCCTTCGTGGCCGCCCAGGACTTCACCGTGTTCGGGGGATCCCTGGGCGAGACCCACGCCCAGAAGATCTGCAAGGTCATGGACCTGGCCATGTCCACCGGCGCCCCCTTCATCTCCATCAACGACTCCGGCGGCGCCCGGATCCAGGAGGGGGCGGCCTCTCTTGCCGGCTACGGCTACATCTTCGAGCGGAACGTCCGGGCCTCGGGAGTCATCCCCCAGATCTCGGTGATCATGGGCCCCTGCGCGGGGGGCGCCGTCTACTCCCCGGCCCTCACCGACTTCGTGTTCATGGTGCGGGAGACCTCCCACATGTTCATCACCGGTCCCGACGTCATCCGGGCGGTCACCGGCGAAGAGGTCTCCTTCGAGGAGCTGGGGGGAGCCATGACCCACGCCTCCCGCTCGGGGGTCGCCTCCTTCGTGGCCTCCGACGAGGAGGAGTGCCTGGCCCAGGTCCGCTACCTGCTCTCGTTCCTGCCCTCCAACAATCTGGAGGACCCGCCGGCCTACGCGGCGGCCGACGACCCCGAGCGCCGCGACGAGGGGCTCGACCTCATCGTGCCCGACTCCCCCAAGGAGCCCTACGACATGCACGACGTCGTCCGGCGGGTGGTGGACGACGGGGAGTTCCTGGAGGTCTTCCCGTACTGGGCCATGAACATCGTGATCGGCTTCGCCCGCCTGGACGGCCACACCGTGGGCATCGTGGCGAACCAGCCCAAGGTCCTGGCGGGCACCCTCGACATCGACGCCAGCGAGAAGGCCAGCCGCTTCGTGCGCTTCTGCGACGCCTTCAACGTCCCCCTGGTCACCTTCGTCGACGTGCCGGGGTTCCTGCCCGGCACGGCCCAGGAGTACGGCGGCATCATCCGGCACGGGGCCAAGCTCCTCTACGCCTTCGCCGAGGCCACGGTGCCCCGGATGACGGTGATCACGCGGAAGGCCTACGGCGGGGCCTACGTGGTCATGAACTCGAAGCACCTGCGAGCCGACGCGTGCTTCGCCTGGCCGACCGCGGAGATCGCGGTGATGGGGGCCGAGGGCGCCGTCAACATCGTCTTCCGCCGGCAGATCGAGCGGGCCCAGGACCCCGAGGCCCGCCGCCGGGAGCTCATCGCCGACTACCAGCGGAAGTTCGCCTCTCCCTACCCGGCGGCGGAGCGGGGGTTCGTGGACGACGTCATCGAGCCGGCGGAGACGCGGCTCCGGCTCATCCGAGCCCTGCGGATGCTGCTCACGAAGCGCGAGTCGGTCCCGGCCCGCAAGCACGGCAACATCCCGCTGTGAGGCCCAGGTGACCCGCGGCCGCCGCTTCCAGCTCCCCGAGGGGCTCACGCCCGACGAGGAGCGAGCCATCCTGCTCGCCCTGGAGCGCTACTTCCGCCAGGAGAGCCCCCGGCCTGACCCGTGGGTGCTGCGGGGCCGCCTGGAGACCACCGGGCTCGGTGCCCTCCAGGGCCGGAGGCTCATGGACCTCCCGTGGACAGCTCGGCTGCCCTTCGCCCGGCCCGGGGTGCCCCCGCTGGCGGGGCGAGGGGACGCCCGCTGAGCCGGCCGTGACGGCACAGCGCACCCCCCGGGTCATCGCCGGACGCGGGGACGCCCTCCAGGCCTTCCGGGCCGAGGGATGCTCGGAGCCCCGCGACTGGGGCAACGCCCCTGGGGATACCTACGGCTGGCACTCCCACGGCTACCACAAGGTCCTGTTCTGCCTGGAAGGCTCCATCACCTTCCACACCCTCGAGGGCGACGTGGAGCTCTCGACGGGCGACCGCCTGGACCTGCCCGCGGGGCTCCCCCACGCGGCCACCGTCGGCCCGGACGGCGTGCGGTGCGTGGAGGCCTCCAGGTGACCAGGGTCGCCTTCCACGTGGACCAGCTCTGGTTCGCCGTCCCCGGCGGCATCGGGACCTACGTCCGTGAGCTGCTGCCGGCCCTGGCCCGTCGGGACCCGTCCCTGGAGGTCGTCCCCTTCCACTCCCGCTGGCCGGGCCCGGGCCCGGCCCTGCCGACCCTGTCGGCCTCGCCGGTGGAGGTCCCGGCCTCCTACCGGTCCCTGTACCCGCGCTGGGCCCTCCTCGGCAGGCCCCCCCTCCCGGAGGCCCTCCGGGGCTGCGACGTCGTCCACGCCACGAACCCCGCCGCGGTCCCGCCGGCGGGGCCCGGCCAGCGGCTGGTGGTCGCCGTCCACGACCTGGCCTTCCTCCACTTCCCCCGGCTGTTCCCGCGCCCCTGGCGGCTGCTGTACCGGGCGGGGATCCGGGCCGCCGTCCGGCGGGCCCACGCCCTCCTCACCCCCTCCCGGAGCACCGCCGAGGACCTGCTCTCCCACACCGGGGTGGCCCCCGAGCGTCTCCACGTGGTGCCGCTGGCCGCCGCCCCGCAGGCGGGCGGCGGGCGCGACCCCGACGCCGCCCTGGCCCGCCTGCGCATCCCCCGGCCCTACGTGCTGTTCGTCGGGACCCTGGAGCCCCGGAAGAACCTGGTCCGGCTGGTCCGCGCCTACCGGCGGGTGGCCGCCGGCGGCCTCCCCCACGCCCTCGTGCTGGCCGGTCCCCTCGGCTGGCGCCACCACGCGCTGCACCGGGAGATCGCCCTCCCGGGACCCGGCGAGATCGTCCTCACCGGGGCTCTGCCCGCGAGCGACCTGGACGCCCTCTACCGGAGGGCCGCCGCCTTCGTCTATCCCTCCCTCTACGAGGGCTTCGGGCTCCCGGTCCTGGAGGCCATGGCCCGGGGGGTCCCCACCATCGCCTCGGGGACCTCCGCGATCCCGGAGGTGACGGGCGACGCGGCCGTCCTGGTCGACCCCCGCTCCGTCCGGGAGCTGGCCGGGGCGATGGAGGCCGTCCTCACCGACCCGCAGCTCGCCGAGGGCCTCGCCCTCCGGGGTCGGAGCCGGTCGGAGCGGTTCTCCTGGGACGAGACGGCCCGGCTCACCCTGGAAGCCTACGGGAAGGCCTGATGGGCGCGGAACCCTCCGGGACGGCGGGGCCGGTCAAGGTGTCCCTGGTCTCCACCGTGAAGGACGCCGTGGAGGACGTGGGCGCCTTCCTGACGTCGCTGTCGGCCCAGACCCGCCCCCCCGACGAGGTCGTCATCGTGGACGGGGGATCCACCGACGGCACGCTGGAGCTGCTGCGCGCCTGGGAGGGCATCACGGTCCTGGAGGAGCCCGGCGCGAACATCGCCCGCGGCCGCAACCTCGCCATCGCCGCCGCGGCCCACGACGTCATCGCCGTCACCGACGCCGACTGCGTGCTGGAGCCGGACTGGCTGGAGCGCCTCCTCGCCCCCATCGAGGCCGGCGCCGACGTGGCCATGGGCGCCTACGTCCCCGCGGCCGAGGGCTCCTTCCAGGGGTGGGTGGCCTGCCTGAACCTGCCCGACCCGGCCGAGCTGCAGGAGGCCCGCTTCATGCCCTCCCACCGGTCGGTGGCCTTCCGCCGCAGCGCCATCGAGGCCGCCGGCGGCTACCCGGAGTGGCTGGAGGTGGGCGAGGACATGTACGTGGACCACCGGTGGCGCGACCTGGGGCTGGACCTGCGGCTCGCCCGCGACGCCGTGGTCCGGTGGCGGCCCAGGCCCACGCCGGCGGCCACCTGGCGGCAGTACTTCCGCTACGCGCGGGGGGACGCCGAGGCCGGCATGTACCCCGAGCGCCACGCCCTCCGCTTCGCCGCCTACTCCGCCCTCGGGCTGGCCTGGACCTCGCGGCGCACCTGGCCCAAGGTCCTCGTCGGCCTGGCCGGCCTGGCCTACCTCCGGGTGCCCCTCGCCCGGGCCTTCCGCCGCTTCCGGCGTCCCGGCGACCGGGCCGTCGCCGCCGTCGCCGTGCCGCTCCTCCTGGCCCTCGTGGATGTGGCCAAGATGGCCGGGTACCTGGCCGGCCTGGCCCGGCGGGCCCGCCGGCCACCGGGCGCTCAGCCCGGGTAGTCGTAGAAGCCCCGGCCCGCCTTCCGTCCCAGCCGACCCGCCGTCACCATCCGCCTGAGCAGGGGCGGGGGCTGGAAGCGGGGGTCGCCGAACTCCTCGAGCAGGACCCGGCAGATGTTGAGGTGCGTGTCCAGACCGACCAGGTCCAGGAGGCGGAGGGGGCCCATGGGATGGGCGAGGCCCAGGGTGACGGCCGCGTCGATGTCCTCGGCCGTGGCCAGGCCCTCCTCGAGGACCCGCACGGCGTCGTTCAGGAAGGGCACGAGGAGCCGGTTCACGATGAACCCGGCCCGGTCCCTGGAGACCACGACGGTCTTCCCCAGGTGCTCCCCGTAGGCGCGGGCGAAGGCCACCGTCTCCTCGGAGGTCGTGAGGGCCGGTGTCAGCTCCAGGAGCCGCATCACGGGCGCCGGGTTGAAGAAGTGCATCCCGACCACCCGCTCCGGCCGGCCGCTCGCCACGGCCAGCTCGGTGATGGGGATGGAGGAGGTGTTCGTGGCCAGGACGACCTCGGCCCGCGTCACCTCCCCCAGGCGGCGGAAGATGTCCCGCTTGGCGGCCAGGTCCTCGGTGGCTGCCTCGATGACCAGGTCGGCCTCGGCCAGGGCGGCGAGGTCCGTGGTCCCCGAGATCCGGGCCAGGGCCGCCTCCCGCTCCTCCGCCGAGAGCTTGCCCCGCTCGACCGCGCGTCCGGTGGACCGCTCGATGGCGGCCCGGCCCCGGGCCACCAGCTCCTCCGAGGCCTCCACGAACACGACCTCGGCGCCGGCCCGGGCCGCCACCTCCACGATGCCGGACCCCATGACCCCGCACCCGACGACCCCGACCGTCCGCACCTCCTCCGGCCTCACCTCGCACCTCCTGGTCGTGGACGGCGCCAGCGTAGCGTCGGCGCGGCCTCGCGGACCGGGACCGCGGGGAGGTCCGGCCGCCGGCCTTCAGCAGATCCCGACCAGCAGCGGGTAGGGGTTCACGGCATCACCCAGGACCGAGTAGCCGTAGGGGCTGGCCGGCC
>CAYVCH010000022.1:0-18132 GCA_964449755.1 uncultured Actinomycetes bacterium | reverse complement strand
CCACGGCAGCCCGGCGGCCCGCAGCGACCCAGGGCTGACGCTCGCGTCATCCCAGGACCACAGGGTCAACCCTCCCAGCGGCCGAGGATACCTACCTGCCAGCCCCGCGCCCCCGCGGGGACAGAGGTCCCCCCACCTTCGGGACGGAGGTCCCCGGCACCAGCCGCGGTCGGCGAGCGGCGGGTCCGGGCGAGGCGCCCCTATCCCGGCCCCTGGAAGAGCCCCGTCAGGACCGGGGCCCCCGCCTCCCGCTCCGGCCAGGCCTGGACGAAGTGCTCCGCGCCGAGCAGGAAGGGCCACAGGTCGTCGGGGAGGGCCTCCACCTCCGCCTGGGTGCGGTGGGCCCGGAGGGCCTCGAGCTTCACCCGCCACACCGCGGTGCAGTCCACCCGGACGGCGACGGCCTCGTCGGGGACGCTCCTGGGCTGGAAGGGCTGGGTGGGGTCGGGGGGCTCCAGGCCCCGCTCGGCGAGGAGGGCCGCCAGCCGGTCCAGGCGCGAGCGGGGCAGGGCCACGTACAGCAGCAGGGCCAGGGCCCGGGGGTCGCCCTCCCGGCCGACCTCCGCCCGGGCCCGGTGGAAGGCCTCGGTGGCCGCCCGGCCCACGGCGACGTGGTCGGGGTGGCCGGTCACCCCGTCGGGCCCGAAGGTGACCACCACCTCCGGACGGAAGCCCAGCAGGAAGGGGACCAGCCGCCCCACCAGCTGCTGCCGGGGCACCCCCGCGAGCCCCCCGTCGGGATAGCGGAGGAACTCCAGGGACGCCGGGACCACCCCCAGGACCTCCCAGGAGGCCCGGTCCTCCGCCTCCCGGACACGGCCCAGGGTCTCCGCCGTGGCCAGGGAGGGGTCGGCGATGCGGCCCGCCTCGCCGCTGGTGGCGAGCACCACCCCCAGCCGGAACCCGGGGGAGCCCGCGAGCAGGGCGACAGTGCCCCCGATGCCGAAGGTGTCGTCGTCGGGGTGGGCGAAGACCGCCGCCAGGCCCCCGCTCACGGCAGCTCGGGGAGGCCGAGGAGGGACTCCAGCCCCACGGTGAGCCCCGGGAGGGTGGACACAGCCTTGATGGCCATGAGGACGCCGGGCATGAAGGAGCTGCGGTCCATGGAGTCGTGGCGGATCGTGAGGATCTGTCCCGGCCCCCCGAAGATCACCTCCTGGTGGGCCACGAGACCCGGCAGGCGCACCGAGTGCACCCGCACCCCCTCCACGTCGCCGCCCCGCACGCCGGTCAGGGACTCGGCGTCGGGCCCCCGGTAGACGGCCCCCCGCGCCGCCAGCAGACGGCGGACCGTGGCCAGGGCCGTGCCCGACGGGGCGTCGGCCTTGCCGTCGTGGTGCAGCTCGATGACCTCCACCGCCGGGAAGTGGCGGGCGGCCAGGGCCGCGAACCACTGCATGAGGACGGCCCCCACGGCGAAGTTGGGGGCTACGATGACGTTGGCGTCGACGCCCTCGGAGTTCACCCAGCGCTCGATCTCGGCCAGGTCCTCCCCCGTGAGCCCGGTGGTCCCCACCACCAGGTGCATGTGGTGGGACAGCACCCACCGGACGTTGTCCCGGACCACGTCGGGGTGGGTGAAGTCCACGGCCACCTCCACCTCGGCCTCGAGGAGACGGTCGAGCTCGTTCCAGACCACCACGTCGGTGAACTCGGGGTGGCCGATCCGCGGTCCCACGGGCTCCCCCGCATGGGAGCGGTCGATGGCCGCCACCAGGGCCAGGTCCGGGTCCTCGACCACGGCCCGGCACACCGTCTGCCCCATCCGCCCGCAGGCCCCGATGACACCGACCCTGATCACCTGCCATCACCTCCCTCCTCGAAGGCCCTCGGCCCGAAGGGCCCCATCACGGTGAGGGTCATGGGCTGCGACAGCACCCGCTTGGCCACCCTGCGGGCGTCCTCCAGGGTGACCTCGTCCATGCGCCGCAGGATCTGGTCCACGGTGAGGATCTCCCCGTGGGCGATCTCCGACTTGCCCAGGCGGGACATGCGCCCCGCCGGGTCCTCCATGGAGAGCACCAGGGAGCCCTTCACGTGCCCCCTGGCGCGCTCGAACTCGGCCTCAGTGAGCCCGCCCGACGCCACGTCCTCCAGCTCGGCCCGCATCACCTCGAGGACCTGCCGGGCCCGGGCCGGCGTCGTCCCAGCGTACGCCGAGAACAGTCCCGCCTCCGTGTACATGCTGTGGTAGCTGTACACCGAGTAGGCCAGGCCCCGCCGCTCCCGGACCTCCTGGAACAGGCGGGAGGACATGCCGCCTCCCACGGCCGCGTTCACGATCCCGAAGGCGAACCGGTCGGGGTCGCTCCGGGACAACCCGTTGGTGCCGAGGCAGATGTGGGCCTGCTCGGTCCGCCGTCGGCGGACCACCGTGGCCCCCGACGGCCTCGGCGGCTGCTGCGGCGGGCGGAGGTTGAAGGCCGCCGGCGACCCGTCGGCCCGGACCGGGCCCGTCTCCATGCCCTGCCCGAGGAGCGCGAGGAGGCGGTCGTGGTCCACGCTCCCCGCCGCCACCACCACCAGGTTGCCCGGCACGTAGTGCCGGCGGTAGTAGCGGCGGACCTGCTCCCGGGTGGCGGCCCGGACGGTGGCCACGGTGCCCAGGACCGGCC
This sequence comes from uncultured Actinomycetes bacterium, assembly GCA_964449755.1. Classification (GTDB taxonomy): domain Bacteria; phylum Actinomycetota; class UBA4738; order UBA4738; family HRBIN12; genus CAYVCH01. Next base: position 15,517 of record CAYVCH010000022.1, on the reverse strand, counting down.
GCCCCAGGGGGTGGCCCGGCCACAGGGCCTCGTTGAACAGGTCGTGGACGAGCTCGTCGGGGGTGTCCTCGTGCATGTGGATCTCCTCGAGGATCACCTGCCGCTCGGCCTCCAGGTCGGCCGGGCGGATCAGCGAGTGCTGGAGCATGTCGCACAGGTGGTCCACGGCCATGGGCAGGTCGCGGTCCAGGACCCGGGCGTAGAAGCACGTGTACTCCTTGGCCGTGAAGGCGTTGACGTCACCCCCCACGGCGTCGAAGGCCTCGGCGATGTCCCGGGCCGTCCGCGTCCGGGTCCCCTTGAACAGCAGGTGCTCCAGGAAGTGGGAGGCCCCGGACAGGTCCGGCCGCTCGTCCCGGGAGCCGGCCTGGACCCAGAAGCCCAGGGCCACCGAGCGGACCCCGGGCATGCGCTCGGTGACCACCCGGAGGCCCGAGGCGAACTCGGTCCGACGAAGCCGCACGCCCGGCTATCCCTGCTCGTGGCGCTCCCGGTCGCGGGCTCGGCGCCGCCGCGGCCGGCGGTCGCCCTGGCGGGGACCCCCCTCGCGGGGCCGGGGGGGCCGGCCCTCGGCCCCCGCCGCTTCGGCCTCCCCGGTCACCTCCCACTCGGGCCCCACGGGCCTCAGGCTGATCTTGCCCAGGGGGTCGATCTCCTGGACCTCGACCTCGATGCGGTCGCCCACGGAGAGGACCTCCTCGACCCGGGAGAGGCGCCGGCCCCGGCCGAGCTTCGAGATGTGGACCAGCCCGTCCCGGCCGGGGGTGAGGTTCACGAAGGCCCCGAAGGTGGTGGTCTTCACCACGGTTCCCTGGAACCGCTCCCCCACCTGGGGCATGCGGGGGTTCACGATCTCCTCGATCATCCTGGCGGCCTGCTCGGCCCCGGGGCCCTCCCGGGAGCCGATGAAGACCCGCCCGTCGTCCTCGATGTCGATGTCGGCCCCGGTGAGGGCGATGATCTCGTTGATCCGCTTGCCCTTGGGGCCGATGACCTCGCCGATCTTGTCCACCGGGATCTGCAGGGTGAGCACCCGGGGGGCCTTCGCCGACAGGGCCTCCCGGGGGCGGGGGATGGTCTCGAGCATCCGGTCCAGGACGAACAGGCGGGCCTCCCGGGCCTGCTTCAGGGCCTGGGCCAGGGCTTCCGCCGGCAGGCCGGTGACCTTCATGTCGAGCTGGATGGCGGTGACGAAGTCCCGGGTGCCCGCCACCTTGAAGTCCATGTCCCCCAGGGCGTCCTCGGCCCCCAGGATGTCGGTGAGCGTGACGTACCGGTCGCCCTCGGCGACGATGCCCATGGCGATGCCGGCCACCGGCGCCCGGACGGGGACCCCGGCGTCCATGAGGGACAGGGTCGAGGCACAGACGCTGGCCATGGACGTGGAGCCGTTGGACTCCAGGACGTCGGAGACCAGGCGGAGCGTGTAGGGGAACTCCTCCTCCGGTGGGATCACCGGCACCAGGGCCCGTTCGGCCAGGGCCCCGTGGCCGATCTCGCGCCGTCTCGGGCTGCCGATGCGGCCCACCTCGCCCGTGGAGAAGGGCGGGAAGTTGTAGTGGTGGATGTAACGCTTGGTCTCGTCGGGGTCCAGGGTGTCAATGATCTGGGTCATCCGCAGCATCCCCAGGGTGGCCACGTTCAGCACCTGGGTCTCGCCCCGCTGGAACAGGCCGGAGCCGTGGGCCCGGGGCACGAGCCCCACCTCGCAGTGGATGGGGCGGATCTCGTCGGGCCGCCGCCCGTCCAGACGCACCCCCTCCTCGAGGATGCGGGCCCGCATGACCCGCTTCTGCAGCTCCCGGAAGGCCGGCCCGACCTCGGAGGCTCGCTCCGCGAAGACCTCCTCGCCCCACCGCTCCCGCAGGTGGGCGGCGAGGGCCTCCTTCAGGGCGTCCAGGGACGCCTCCCGCTCCCGCTTGGGCGGTACCAGGGCGGCCGCCAGGGGTTCCCGGGCGAAGGCCTCCACGTCCCGGTACACCTCGTCGCTGAAGTCGGGCTGCGGCTGGAAGGGGCGGGGGGCGGCCCCGGCCTCCTCGAGGAAGGCCAGCTGGAAGTCGATGACCTCCCCGATGGCCCGCTTGGCCTCCTCCAGTCCCTCCGCCACGACCTCCTCGGTGGGGGCCGTGGCCCCCCCCTGGATCAGGGTCCAGGCGTTGTCGGGGGCCTCGCCCTCGATCATCAGGATGTCGACCCCGCCGGCGTCGTTCCGGCGGCCGGCCACCACGGCGTCGAAGGTGGCCAGGTCCAGGTCCTGGTAGGTGGGGTTGACCTTCCAGCCCCCGCCGATGTTGGCGACGCGCACGGCCCCGACGGGCCCGTCAAAGGGGAGGCCCGCCATCATCGTGGCGAGGCTCGCGGCGTTGATCCCGGGGATGTCGTAGGGGTGGGCCAGGTCCACCGACAGGACGGTCACCACGACCTGCACCTCGTCGCGGTAGCCGTCTTTGAAGGTCGGCCGCAGGGGGCGGTCGATGAGCCGGGCGGTGAGCACCGCCGTCTCCGAGGGCCGGCCCTCCCGCCGGAAGAAGCCGCCCGGGATCTTCCCCGCCGCGTACATCCGCTCCTCGACGTCCACCGTGAGGGGGAAGAAATCGATCCCCTCCCGGGGCGCCGCCGTCGTGCAGGTGGCAAGGACCTGGGTCTCGCCTTGGGTCACGACCGCCGAGCCGTGGGCCTGGCGGGCGAGCTTCCCCGTCTCGAAGGTGAGCTCGCCGGACCCAATGGTCCTGGTACGAGTGATGATGGCCACTGGCCGTCCTCCTTGCCTCTCTCGGGGCGCGCATCGCGTCCCGGGCCTCCCCGGGGAGCCGGCCAGTTGTCAGTGGTGAGCCTCCGCGCCGCTCGGGGGCTCGCAACTGATAACTGACCCGAGGCACCCCGGGCCTTCCCCTCATCCGGTCCCGCGCATCCCCCCTCGTCGTTGGGGCGGCCCCGACCCGCCCCCTCCGCGCCTACCGCCGGAGCCCCAGGCGCCTGATCAGCTCCCGGTACCGCTCGATGTCCTCGCGCTTCAGGTACTCGAGCAGTCGCCGGCGGCGCCCCACCATCTGCAGGAGCCCCCGCCGGGAGTGGTGGTCCTTCCGGTGGACCTTCAGGTGCTCCGTCAGCTCCTGGATACGCCGGGTGAGGACGGCCACCTGGACCTCGGTGGACCCGGTGTCGGCCTCCCCCCGCCGGAACTCCGCGACGATCTCCGACTTCGCTTCCTTGGTCAGCGCCATTTCCGCAGGCAAGGCTACCACAGGGGTCCGGCCGGCCCGGGCGGCGCCGACCCGCCAGGGCGCGGGCCTCACCGGCCGACCAGGACCGGGTGGCCGCCGGCCTCGATCACCGCGGGCAGGAGCCGGGCCCGGAACCGGCCACCCGGGTCCACCACGACCTCCGCCACCGCCGTCCTCGCGCCCGCCTCGGAGAGCCTCGGCCAGACGAAGTTGCCGAGGCCCCAGAAGACGGGGCGGCCCTCGATCCGGCTCACGGGCTGGAGGCGGTGGCTGTGGTGGCCGAAGATGACGTCGGCGCCCGCGGCGACGAGCCGGCGGGCCAACGTCACCTGTTCCGGGCGGGGGGTCGTGTCCAGCTCCACCCCCCAGTGGATGGTGACCACCACCACGTCCGCCCGCCGCTCCGCCCGCCGCACGGCCCGGAGCATGAGGGAGGTGTCGTGGCCGGCGGCCGTCCCGGGCTTCGTGGCCGTGGCCAGGGCCTCCGGGTAGGGGTCCACCACCTGGTCCAGGCCGACCACGGCCACCAGCCACCCGCCGATGCGGAACCGGGCCGGGGCCAGGGCCTCCCGACGGTTCCTCCCGGCCCCCACCGGCGCGATCCCCGCGGCCCGCAGGTTGGCCAGGCTCTCCACGAGGGCCCGGGGCCCGAAGTCGTAGGCGTGGTTGTTGCCCTGGTTCGCCACCTCGACCCCCGCCCTGGCCATGGCCGGCAGGGCCGCCGGGTCGCAGCGGAAGATGAAGGTCTTTGCCAGGGGCGAGCCTCCCGTCGAGACCGGGCACTCCAGGTTCACCACCGTGAGGTGGTCCCGGCGGAACAGCCCGGAGAGCCCCGACCACGCGTACCCGTAGCCGTGGGCGCGGAGGTCCGGGATGTAGCCCGGGTCCAGGCTGACGTCGCCGGTGCCGTGGATGACGAGGGGACCCCTGGGCCGGCGGCCCTCGGAGCGCCGGTCGCCCAGGACGGCGCCGTTCAGCGGTGCCGGTCCGCCTGCGGGGGGGACCCGAGGGAGCGACCACCGGGGCCAGCCCGGCGTCTCCCGGGGCTTCCGTCGCGGTCCTCTGCGGCAGGATCCCCCCGCCCGCCACCGCCAGGGCCAGGGCCAGGAACCCCAGGGACGGTCCCACCCGGTGGCGGCGGTGGCGGCCGGGCACGACCTATCCCGCCCAGGGGACGAGCCGGCGGGTGCGCTCCACGTCCCCGGCCATGGCCGCTGCCAGGTCCCGGGGGCTCTGGAATCGCTCCTCGTCTCGCAGCCGCGCCCAGAACTCCAGGGCCAGGGGCTGCCCCCGCAGGTCCACGCCATCGTAGTCCAGGAGGTGGGCCTCGGCGTGGAGGGGCTCCGAGCCGAAGGTGGGGTTCGTGCCCACGCTGATGGCCGCCGGGTAGCGGCGCCCGGCGTGCTCGGCGACCCCCGCGTAGATCCCCCGGCCGGGCAGGAGCAGGCGGGGGTCGGTCCGGAGGTTGGCCGTGGGGAAGCCCAGGTCCTTGCCGCGCCCGGCTCCGGGGACGACCGTGCCGTCCAGGACGAACCGCCGGCCCAGGGCCCGGGCTGGCCACTCCAGGTCCCCCGCCGCCAGGGCCTGGCGGATGGAGGAGGAGGAGATGGACCGCCCTCCCAGGCTCACCAGCCCCACGCCCTCCACGGAGAACCCGCCCTCGTTCGCGCCCAGCTCCCGGAGGACCTCCAGGGTCCCGGCGGCCCGGTGCCCGAAGGTGAAGTTGGTGCCGACGACGACGTGGCGGGCCTCCAGGCCCTCCCCGAGGACCCGGCGGACGAACTCCGCCGGCGACCACCGCGAGAAGGCCTCGGTGAACTCCAGCACCACCAGGGCCTCCACCCCCAGGGCGCCGACGAGGCGGGCCTTGCGCTCGGTGGTGGTCAGGAGGGGCGGCTCCCGGCCGGGGGCCAGCACCTCCCGGGGGTGCCGGTCGAAGGTGACGGCCACGGGCACCAGGCCCCGCTCGTGGGCCGCCGCCACGGTGCGCCGGATGACCGCTTGGTGGCCGAGGTGGACGCCGTCGAAGAACCCCACGGTCACCGCCGAGGGCCCCCTGGACAGGGGCAGCGACGCGAGCCCCGCGCGCACGTCCACGAGGGGGAGGGTACCGAAGTTGCCGCCGGGTCCCGAGAGGCGGGGGCCCGGCTCACCCCGGGTCGGCGAGAATCGCCTCCGGGCGGGCCCGGGGCCCCTCGTCCCGGTAGACGCCGATGAGCCGCCCCCCGGGACCGAAGACCGCGTAGGGCCCGGCGATGCCGGCCGGCGCCAGGACTCGCCCGTGGCGGGCCGCCGTCGCCTCCTCCGGCTCCAGGTCCAGGCGGGGCAGGTGGGCCACGGCGACCTCGATGGGAAGCGGCCGCCCCGGCGCCTCGGGCGGCACGGCGTCCTCCACGGCGAAGGGGCCGATCCGGGTCCGGACCAGCCGGACCAGGTGCGCCCCGCACCCCAGGGCCCTCCCCACCTCGGCCACCAGGACCCGCACGTAGGTCCCGCCCGAGCAGGTCACCCGGAACTCGAAGTCCCGTCCGTCGAAGGCGAGCGGCTCGAAGGCGTCCACCCGGATCCGCCGCGGCGGCGCCTCGAGGACCTCGCCTGCCCGGGCGGCCTCGTAGAGCTTCCGCCCCCCCACCTTCACCGCCGAGTACGCCGGCGGGCGCTGGAGGGACTCCCCCTCCAGGCGCCCCATGGCCTCCTCCAGCTCGGCCGTGGTCACCCGCACCTCGGCCCGGGCCACCACCTCGCCCTCGGCGTCGAGCGTGTCCGTCTCCTCGCCGAGCCTCCCCGTCCCCTCGTAGGTCTTGGGCAGCTCGGCGAGGAACCGGAGGAGCCTCGTGGCCCGGCCCACCCCGACCAGCAGGAGCCCGGTGGCCATGGGGTCCAGGGTCCCGGCGTGGCCCACCCGACGGGTGCCGAGGGCCCGGCGGACGGCCTCCACGACGTCGTGGGAGGTGACCCCCAAGGGCTTGTCCACCAGGAGGAGGCCCTCGGGCCCACGGGGCCGGGGCTCGCGGGTCACGGCTCCGCCGGCCCGCCCCGCAGCACCCGCACGAGGCGGTCCAGGGTGCCCTCCAGGCCGTGGCGGGACGTGTAGCCGGCAGCCAGGCGGTGGCCGCCGCCCCCGAAGGCCGTCGCCACCCGGGCCAGGTCGTGGCCGCCCCTGGATCGCAGGCTCACCTTGAACCGCCCGTCCCGTTGCTGCTTGAAGACGGCCGCCACGTCGGCCTCCCGGGTCGCCCGCACCACGTCGATGAGGTCGTCGGCCTCGTGGGCGGCCACGCCGGCCTCGACCAGGTCGGCCTGGGTGAGGTAGGTGAAGACCAGGTCGGCCTCGGGGACGACCTCCAGGCGCCGGAGGGCGGTCCCCAGCAGGCGCAGGTAGGCCACCCGGTGGTCCTCGTAGAGGGCCTGGGCCAGCACGGCGTGGTCGAAGGGCCGCTCCCGCAGCTCGGCGGCCAGGCGCAGCGTCTCCGGGGTCGTGGCCTCGTACTGGAAGCGCCCGGTGTCGGTGACGAGGCCCGCGTAGAGACACGCCGCCGCCTCCGCGGGCAGCTCCCCCCCGACCTCCTGGATCAACCGGTAGACGATCTCCGCCGAGGAGGAGGCACGGGGGTCGATGAGGGCGATGGTGCCGGCGCCGCCGTTGCTCGCGTGGTGGTCGATCCAGATGAGCTCCCGGGCCCGGGAGGCCGCCGACGCCAGGGGACCCAGGCGGTCGGGGGAGGCGCAGTCCAGGGCGACCATCACCCCCGGCTCCCGGGGGAAGGCCCGGGGGGGCACCAGGGCCTCGGCCCCCGCCAGGTCCTCGGCCCACCGTGGCAGTTCCAGGGGCTCGTTGCCGAAGGAGCAGACGGTCTCGACCCCCCGCGCCCGGAGGAAGGCCGCCAGGCCGAGCATGGACCCCAGGGCGTCGGCGTCGGGGTTCACGTGGCAGGCCAGGGCCACCCGGCGGGCCCCCCGGAGGACCCGGGCCGCCCGCCGGAGGTCGCCGGCCAGGCGCCGCGGCCCCCCCTCAGCCACCCTCGCCCTCGTGCAGCTTGCGGATGAGCTCCTCGATGCGGGCCGCCCGCATCGTCTGGGCGTCCTCCTCGAACTCCAGCTCGGGGAGGAACTTCAGACGCACCTGGTGTCCGAGGACCGAGCGCAGGTGGGGACGGGCCGAGCGGAGCCCCGCCGCCGTGGCCCTCCGGGCCCGGTCGTCGCCGAGGGCCGTGTAATACACGCGGGCCCGACGGAGGTCCGGGGTCACCTCGACGTGGGTGACCGTGACGAACCCGATCCGGGGGTCCTTGAGCCTCGGGATCTCCTCGGCCAGGACCTCTCGGAACTCCTCCGAGACTCGGCTGGGCCGCTCGCCCTGGGGCATGACGGTCAGTCCTCCGGGGAGTGGAAGGTGACCTCCGCGGCGATCACCTCGACCCCCGGGTGCCCCTCGATGAACCGCTGGACCTCGTGGAGTACCCGCCGGGCGTGGAACCGCTCGCCGGCGACGGCGGACACCGCGAGGGTCGTCCGCTGCCACAGGTCGTGGTGGTCCACCTCGGCCACGGCGACGTTGAAGCGGGCCCGGATGCCCGCCGTCAGGGTCTTCACCACGTGCCGCTTCTCCTTGAGCGAGCTGCACCCGGGGATCCGCAGGTCGAACCGCTCCAGCGCGACGAACATCGGCGAACTGCCTCCGCGGCCGGGCCCGCGGGATCGGCCTCAGAGCTGCCGGGCCACCTCGCGGACCTCGAAGGCCTCGATGAGGTCCCCCTCCTTCACGTCCTGGAAGTTCTCGATCCCGACGCCGCACTCGTAGCCCTCGGCCACCTCCCGGACGTCCTCCTTGAAACGCTTGAGGGAGCCGACGCGGCCCTCGTACACCACCACCCCGTCCCGGACGACCCGGACTCGCGCGCCCCGCTGGATGGTGCCGGAGAGCACGTAACAGCCGGCCACGGTGCCCACCCGCGGGATCCGGAAGGTGGCCCGCACCTCCGCCCGCCCCAACTCGACCTCCTCCTCGGCGGGCTTCAGCAGCCCGGCCAGGGCCTGCCGCACGTCGTCGATGGCCTCGTAGATGACCCGGTACAGGCGGACGTCCACCCCCTCCCGTTCGGCCAGCTCCCGGGCCTTGGCGTCGGGACGCACGTTGAACCCCACCACGATGGCCCGGGAGGCCAGGGCGAGCTGGATGTCGCTCTCGGTGACGGCGCCGGCGGCGCCGTGGATGACGTTGACGCGGACCTCCTCCTGGGGCAGCTTGCCGAAGGCCTCGGTGAGGGCCTGGAGGGAGCCCTGGACGTCGGCCTTCACCACCAGCCGCAGCTCGGGCACCTCCTCGGCCCGGGCCTGGGCGAGCAGCTCCTGCAGGGTGGCGGGGGGACGGGTCGCCACCAGCTCGGCGGCCCTGGCCCTGGCCTCCCGCTCCTGGGCCAGGTGCCGGGCCTCCCGTTCGTCCGCCACCTCCCGGAACTCGTCTCCGGGCTCCGGCACCGCGTCCCAGCCCAGGACCTGCACCGGCTTGCTCGGCCCGGCGGCCTTGACCGGCTGGCCGTTCTCGTCCAGCATGGCCCGGACCTTGGCCCAGGTCGTGCCGCACACGAGGGCGTCGCCCGCCTCCAGCGTCCCCCGCTGGACCAGGCAGGTGGCCACCGGCCCCCGCCCCCGGTCCAGGTGGGCCTCGATCACCGTGCCCCGGGCCGGGCCCTCCGGGTCCGCCCTCAGGTCCTCGATCTCGGCCACCAGCAGGATGGTCTCGAGCAGCGACTCCAGGTTCTGGCCGGTCTTGGCCGAGACGTCCACGAACTCGTAGGCGCCGCCCCACTGGGTGGGCACGATGCCGTGCTCCACCAGCTGCTGCCGGACCCGCTGGGGATCGGCCTCGGGCTTGTCGATCTTGTTCACCGCGACCACGATGGGCACCCCGGCGGCCCTCGCGTGGTCCAGGGCCTCCACCGTCTGGGGCATCACCCCATCGTCGGCGGCCACCACGAGGACCGCGATGTCGGTGACCTTCGCCCCCCGGGCCCGCATGGCGGTGAAGGCCTCGTGGCCGGGGGTGTCGATGAAGGTGATCTGGCGCCCGTCCACCGTCACCTGGTAGGCCCCGATGTGCTGGGTGATGCCGCCGAACTCCCGGGCGGCCACGTCGGTCTTGCGGACGGCGTCGAGGAGGAGGGTCTTGCCGTGATCCACGTGGCCCATGACCGTGACCACCGGGGGCCGGGGGACCAGACGGGCCTCGTCCACCATCTCCTCGGCCTCCGCCTCCGCCTCGAGGCCCACCACCTCGGCCTCGAAGCCCAGCTCGTGGGCCACGAGGTGGATGGCCTCCTCCGACAGGGAGGTGGTGACCGTGGCCATCTCGCCCAGGCTGAACAGGACCTTCACCACCTCGGCCGGGCTGCGGCCGGTCTTCTCGGCGATGTCCTGGGGGGTGGCGCCCCGGACCAGCTTGAGGGTCGGTGGGGCGGCGGCCTCGGCGGCCACCTCGGCGGCGGCAGGGGCCGGGGACGGGGCCTCCGGCACCGGCGCTGCGGGGGCCTCCTCGGCGACGGGCTCCGGGGCCGGGGCGCGGGCCTCCTCGGCCCGGCGCGGCCGGGGACGAGGCAGGGGCTCCTCGATGGCCTCCCGCACCTTCGTGCCCGGGCGGACCTTGCCGCCGGAGGCCCGCAGGCGGGGAACGGCCTCCTCGGGGACGGAGGAGGACGCCGTCCGCCCACCGAACCCCATCTCCTCCAACGCCACGAGCACCTCCCGGCTCGTGACGCCGAGCTCCTTGGCCAGCTCGTGGACCCTCACGCCGATGCGATCCCCTCGATGTCAGCCCTTAGCCTACCGGCTTCCTCGGGGGGCAGACCCGCACGGAGGGCCCGGGCCAGGGCCCCCCGGCGGAGGGCCAGGTCGGCGCAGCGGGGATCCCGGTGGAGGTAGGCGCCCCGCCCCGGGGCCTTCCCCGACGGGTCCGCCGCCACCCGCCCCTCGGGGGTCCGGACCACCCGGAGCAGGTCCGCCTTGGGCGCCCTGCCCCGGCACCCCACGCACGTCCGTTCCGGGACGTGGCCCCGGGCCACGGCTACCGCCCGGCCTGCTCCTCCGGCACGCCCGCGGGCCCTTCCTCGGCGGCCTCCAGCCCGGGGGCGGCGGGGGCCTCCCGGGCCCCGCCCGCCGCCCCGGGGTCCGCGGCGGCCTCCGGGGCCGACTCGGGTCTGGGGGCCACCCGAGGGGTCGACTCCGGCTCCGGCGCCGGGGCCCGCTGCTCCTCCGCGACCTGGGTCTCGCTCTTGATGTCGATCCTCCAGCCCGTGAGGCGGGCGGCCAGGCGCGCGTTCTGCCCCTCCTTGCCGATGGCCAGGGACAGCTGGTAGTCGGGGACGACCACCTGGGCGGTCTGGGTCTCGGGGTACGTGCGGACCTCCTTCACCTTGGCCGGCTGCAGGGCGTTGGCCACGAACTGGGCGGGCTCGGGACTCCAGGGCACCACGTCGATCTTCTCGCCCCGCAGCTCGTTCACCACCATCCGCACCCGGCTGCCCTTGGGACCCACGCACGCGCCCACCGGGTCCACCCCGGGCTCCCGGGAGGCCACCGCGATCTTCGACCGGTGGCCGGGCTCCCTGGCCACCGCCTTGATCTCGACGATGCCCTCCTCCACCTCGGGCACCTCCAGCTCGAAGAGCTTCCGCAGCAGCCCCGGGTGGGTCCGGGAGACGACGATCTGCGGCCCCTTGGTCCCCCTGCGGACCTCGGTGATGTAGGCCTTCACCCGCTCCCCGTGGCGGAACTGCTCCGAGGGAGTCTGCTCCGCCTGGGGCAGCAGGGCCTCCACCTTGCCCAGGTCGAGGAGGGTGTAGCGCCGCTCCTGCTGCTGGACGATGCCGGTGACGATGTCGCCCTCGCGCCCGGCGAACTCCTCGTAGGTCAACTCCCGCTCGGCGTCGCGGAGCTTCTGGAAGATGACCTGCTTCGCCGTCTGGGCCCCGATCCGTCCCTTGAACTCGTCGGTGACCTCCACCTCCTTCTCGGCGGCCACCTCGACCTCCCCCTCCTCGCCCGGGGCGAGCTCCTGGAGCCATACCCGGAGGTCCCCGGTCTCGGGGTCCAGCTTGGCGCGGAACCCGACGGTCTCCTCGTCCACGTCGAGGTGGTGCTGGCGCCACCACGACTTGTAGGCGGAGGCCAGGGCCTCCTCGAGGCCAGCCAGGATCGTCTCGAAGGCGATCCCCTTCTCCCGCTCCAGCTCCCGGAGGGCCTGGATCAGCTCGACGTTCACCTTCTGCTTCCCCTCTCGCTTCCCCAGTCGAAGACCGTCCGGGCCGAGTGGATCTCGGCGTAGGGGATGCGCCGCTCTCCGCCGGCGGAAGCCACCACGATGGCCTCCGCGTCGGCCGAGACCAACGCCCCCAGGTGGTTCCGGGCGCCCCCGACCGGCTGCCTCGTCCGGACCCGGACCCGCTGGCCCACCTGCCGCTCGAAGTCCCGGGGCGCCCGCAACGGCCGCTCCAGGCCCGGCGAGCTCACCTCCAGGGCGTACGGGCCCGGCGAGAACCCCTCCAGGTCCAGCCGCCGCGAGATCCGCTCCGAGGCCTCGGAGATGGCGTCGAGGTCGACCCCACCCTCCCGGTCCACGGTGACCCGGAGGACCCGGCGTCCCCGCTCCCGGCGGAAGCTGACCTCCACCAGCTCCAGCCCGACCGCCTCCACCACGGGCGCCACCAGCGCCTCCACATCCATCTCGCCCTCGCTCGCCCCCGCCCTCGAAAAAGAAAGTGGGCGCGCGCCCACTTCCGGGTCCGGCGAACTCCTCCGCCCTTACTATAGCGGACCGCGGGCCCTCAGGGGCCCGGCGCCAGGGCCGGGGCTCGGCAGCCCATGGAGGCCGGCTGGACCGGCCCAGGAGCAGCCCCCGGGGCCGCCGGCGGCCTCCGGAACGCCTCGCCAGGGGTCCGCACCGCACCGGCGGTCCGGTGCCGGGCGAGGTGACGGACCCTCCAGGAGCGTTGAGGACTACAGGGCCCGGCGCTCGCCCCCCGCGTGCCCCCAGGGGTCGCGGCTCCCCACCCGTCGGGCCAGCTCGTCGTCCCACCCCCGGCGGAGGGGCACCCCCAGGGCCCGACAGGCCGCCTCGGCCGCCTCCTGGGAGGGGAACTCGTCCCGGACGAAGTCCCCGGCGGCGTCCACGAGGACCAGGTCCCAGGTCCGCAGGCCGACGTGCTGGAGGACGGCCTCCACCCCGTCCCGGGAGGCGGCGAAGCGCCGCAGGTGCCGAGGCAGGCCCGCCGTCACCTGCCCCTCCTCAGGGGGCCGAGGCGAGCAACGCGACCGCGGCCCGGGCGGCCTCGGCCAGCGGCGCCGTGCTGCGCTCGCCGGTGGCCCGGAGCTTCAGGTCCACCGTGCCCGCCTTCACGCCCCTGCGCCCCACCACGACCTGCACCGGGAAGCCGATGAGGTCGGCGTCGGCGAACTTCACGCCGGCCGAGACGTCGCGGTCGTCCACCGCCACCTCCACCCCCTCCTCGCCGAGCTCGTCGTAGACGCGCTCGGCCTCGGCCACGACCCTCGGGTCGTCCATGTTCGCGGCCACCACGACGACCTCGTAGGGGGCCACGGCCCTGGGCCAGGCGAGGCCGTGCTCGTCGTGATGCTGCTCGGCCACGGCGGCCACGATCCGCGAGATGCCGATGCCGTAGCAGCCCATGACGAACGGGCGCTCCACGCCGTCCTCGTCCACGAAGGTCGCCTTCAGGGGCTCCGAGTACATGGTCCCGAGCTGGAAGGTGTGGCCGACCTCGATGGCGCGACCGATGCGCAGGGGGCCGCCGTCGCGGGGGCAGGGGTCGCCCTCCCCCACCGAGGTGAGGTCCTCGAAGCGGTCCACGCGGAAGTCCCGGTCCCAGTTCACCCCGGTGGCGTGGTGGTCGGGGCGGTTGGCCCCCGTCACCCAGTTCAGGCCGCCCCGAACCCGGTGGTCGGCCACGATGGTCACCCCGGACAGGCCCTGGGGTCCCACGAAGCCCTTCACCAGGCCGTGGCGCACGAAGTCCGCGTCCTCGAGCATGCGGACCTCCCGCCCGGCGAAGGCCCGCCGGAGCTTGGCCTCGCTCACCTCCCGGTCACCGGGGACCAGGACCACCGCCACCTGCCCGTCCACCTCGTAGGCCATGGTCTTGAGCAGCCGGGCGGGGGCCACCCCGAGGAGCTCCGAGACGGCCCGGATGGTGGCGGCCCCCGGCGTCGGGACCTCCCGGAGGGGCTCCATCTCGCCCTCGGCGCGGACCGGGGGCATGCACGCGGCGGCCTCGACGTTGGCGGCGTACTCGCAGGTCTCGCAGGCGACGAAGAGGTCCTCCCCCACCTCGGCGGGGGCCATGAACTCGTGGTTCACCTCCCCGCCGATGAGCCCCGGGTCGGCCTCGACGATGCGGAAGGTGAGGCCGCACCGGGTGAAGGAGGCCGTGTAGGCATCCACCATCTTGCGGTAGGACTCCCTGAGCCCCTCCAGGTCCCGGTCGAAGGAGTAGGCGTCCTTCATGAGGAACTCCCGGCCCCGCAGCAGGCCCGAGCGGGGCCGGGGCTCGTCCCGGTACTTCCACTGGACCTGGTAGAGGTTGACCGGCAGGTCCCGATAGGAGGCGTACTCCTGGGCCACCAGGGGCGTCACCACCTCCTCGTGGGTGGGGCCGAGCCCCAGCTCCCGGCCGGCCCGGTCGGTGAGCTTGAACATGTCGTCGCCGTAGGCCTCCCACCGCCCCGTCACCTTCCAGGGCTCGGCGGGAAGGAGGGCCGGCATCCGCACCTCCTGGGCCCCGGCCCGGTCCATCTCCTCCCGGACGATCTGTTCCACCTTTCGAAGGGTCCGAAGGCCGAGGGGCAGGAAGGTGTAGACCCCCGCCATGACCGGCCGCACGAAGGCCGCCCGCAAGAGCAGCCGGTGGGAGGGGGCCTCCGCCTCGGCCGGATCCTCCCGCAGGGTACGCGCGAACAGCCGGGACAGCCGCATGCAGGCAGGATACCCGGGTCCCGGGCCCTCACGAGGGGGCGCGCACCAGGTCCACGGTCTGTTGCCAGTCCCGGATGGTTCCTCTGGGCGTTGACGCGGCTGGGCGTTGACGCGGCCCCGGACGGCCGCCACAATGCCGGCACCATGCGCGCGCGGGCCACCCGCTGGGTCTGGCGCCGGGGCTCGGAGGGCCCGGTGCCGCCGCGCGCCTGAACCCCGATAGCGACCCGACGGCGAGCCCCGGGCCTCGGCCCGGGGCCGCACGCGTCTCGGGAGGGAGTATGGACCTGCTGGTGCGACCCGACCGGGAGACCTTCGAGGCCCTCTCGGCCTCCTTCCCTCTGGTCCCGGTCTGGGCCGAGCTCCTCGCCGACGTGTCCACGCCCGTGGGGCTGTTCCCCGCCCTGGCCGGCCAGGGCCCCGGCGTGCTCCTCGAGAGCGTGGAGCGCTCCGAGCGGTGGGGGCGCTACTCCTTCGTGGCCGGCGACCCCGCCGCCACCATCGTGGTGGACGCCGGTGGCCTGCAGGTGGACGACGTCCGTCGCGACCTGCCCCTACCCCCGGCCCGGCCCGGGGGGACGGCCGCAGAGGCCCTGAAGGCCGTCGCCCGGGCCCTCCGCGCCCCCCGCCTCCCGGACCTGCCCTCCCTGACCGGGGGCATGGTCGGGTTCCTGGCCTACGAGGCGGCCAGCCTGCTGGACGGCCACCCCGTCCCCCAGGGTCCCGCCCCCTGCCCCCCCGTCGGGCTCCTCGTGACGGACCGGGCCGTGGTCTTCGACCACTGGCGTCAGCGGCTGCTGCTCGTGGCCCACGTCCCGGCCGGCGCCCGCGAGGCCGGCCTCGCCGCCGTGGAGGACCTGGCCGGGCGCGTGGCCCGGGCCGACCCGCCGCCCCCCGAGGGGCTCGGTGACCCGGGCCTGGCGGCCACCGAGGGCACCCCCAACCTGGAGGACCGCCGGTTCGTCGAGGTCGTCCGGGCCTTCCAGGAGCACATCCGGGCCGGCGACATCTTCCAGGGGGTCGCTTCCCGGCGCGTCAGCTTCCCGGCCACCCGCGACGGCCTGGCCATCTACCGGCGGCTGCGCATCACCAACCCGTCGCCCTACATGTTCTACCTGCGCCTGCTCGGCATCGAGCTGGCCGGGTCGTCGCCCGAGCCCCTCGTCCGGGTCGAGGGGCGACGGGTCACGACCCGGCCCATCGCCGGCACCCGTCCCCGAGGCCGTACCGAGGTTCGCGACCGGCTCCTCGAGCACGAGCTCCTCGCCGACCCCAAGGAGCAGGCCGAGCACGCGATGCTCGTGGACCT
>CAYVCH010000021.1:0-19393 GCA_964449755.1 uncultured Actinomycetes bacterium | reverse complement strand
AACGATGTCCTGCTATGTACTCCGGAACGATGTGGTGCCAGTTCTCACCTAGGTCACACATCGTCGAGCGCATTTCCGCGACCGAGGCGACTTCCATGACTACGCCCATGCCCTTCGGGCCCCCGCACCCGCCGGTCTCGGACCCGTTGCCATGGCTACGGGGGAGCTTCGGACTAAACCGGGATCGTACCGGGCGGGTACACCACGACGTAGCTGATGTCCTGGTTGCCCTGGTAGCCGGTGCCCGTCTGCGGGCCGCTCGTGAACTGGCCCGGGCCCGCGAAGTTCCGGCCGCCCTTTGCGCAGAAGCTGACGGGCTCGGAGAACACGACGCGGCCGCCCTGAATGGTGACCGTCGCGCCGAAGGCTTCCCCCGAGGACTCGAGCTTCACGTTGGCGGGGTCGTCGTGGCCCTCGCAGTGGAGCCCCCCCGGCGGGCCGGCCAGGGCCCCCGGGGCGGGCACGACCAGGGCTGCCGCCACGCCCCCAGCGAGCAGCCAGCGCCAGATCCCTCCTGCTCTCACCGCCCCCATGGCGCACCTCCCGCACGCGTGCCCGGCGCCTCGGCCGGGCCGGGAACCACCCGAGGACAGCCTAGGGGAGCGGCGGGCCCGCGCCATCGGCCGGAGGGCGGATCTCCGGGGAGGGCTGGGTCCTAGGACGAACGTACTCACCATAATCTCCGTTATGGGGACTCCAGCCGGGGGCGGCCCGCCGCGCCGCCACGGGCGGGCCCGTCCTTCGGGAGCGCGGGGTGCGGTCAAGCAGCAGGGCGGAACCGCTCCCGCAGTCCCCAGAGGGCCACGAGCCACAGGGCCTCCAGGACGATCCGCCGGGAGATCTTGGACTGGCCGTGCTCCCGCTCGCGGAACGTGATCGGCGCCTCGGCCACGGCGAAACCCGAGCGCCAGGCCCGCAGGGCCAACTCGACCTGGAAGCCGTAACCCTCGGAGCGGACCGGCTCCCGGAGGAGCTCCTCCAGCACGGCCCGGCGGAAGACCCGGAAGCCGCTGGTGGCGTCGCGAAAGGGAAAGCCCAGGGCCAGGCGGGCGTAGAGGTTCCCACCCCGGGAGAGGGCCCGCCGGGCCCGGCTCCAGTTCGTCACCGAGCCCCCCGGCACGTAGCGGCTGCCGATCACGACGTCGTGATCCCGGGCGGCCGCGAGCAGCCGGGGCAGCTCCTCGGGCTGGTGGGAGAGGTCCGCGTCCATCTCCACCACGAGGTCGTAGCCGTCCTCCAGGGCCCGGCGGAACCCCAGGAGGTAGGCACCGGCGAGCCCCGCCTTCCCGGGCCGCTGCAGAAGCCGGACCCGGGGGTCGGCGTCCCCGGCCCGGCGCACCGCCTCGGCGGTCCCGTCGGGGGAGCCGTCGTCCACCACCAGCACGTCGACCCCGGCGGGCAGGGCGAGCAGGCGTCGGAGGACCTCCTCGATGGTCGGCCGCTCGTTGTAGGTGGGCAGGATCACCAGGGTCCGCGGACGCTCCTGGAGGGGCTCCCGGGCGGCGGCGGCCGGCCGGCGGCGGGGGATCGCCACCAGCCCCGCCACCAGGGCCAGGGAGGCCCAGACGACCCAGTCCCCCAGCCGGACGTACGGGGTCAGGGCGCCCGAGGCCCTGACCGTGTGGCGCAGGATGCCCGGCTCGAAGAGGCGGGTCTCGGCCACCACCCGGCCGTCGGGGGCGATGAAGGCGCTGACCCCGGTGATGGCGGCGTGCACCACCCACCGGCCGTTCTCCACCGCCCGCAGCTGGCTCATGAGCAGCTGCTGGCGGGAGGCGGCGCTGAAGCCGTAGGACGCGTTGTTCGTGATGACGACCAGAACCTCGGCTCCCCGGCGGGTGAGGTCCCGGTCGATGCCGGGGAAGCTGTTCTCGAAGCAGATCACGTTGCCGATGGCCGGGAGCCCCGGGACCCGGAGCGGGTCGACCCCCGCTCCCGGCGAGAGGTCGTAGGGGATCTGCCGCAGGGCGGAGATCCAGCCCAGGACGCCCCGCCAGGGGACGTACTCCCCGAAGGGCACCAGGTGGTTCTTGGCGTAGGCGTCGACCACGCGGCCCCGGCCGTCGAACAGGAGGCCCTGGTTGAACAGCCGGCCGCCCTCCTCCCGGACGGCGCCGGCCAGGGTCGGCACGCCGACGGCGGCGATGGCATCGGTGACCTCGGCCCAGGTGGAGGGCTCACCGGCTCCCGGGTCCAGGGCGCTCTCGCCCCACACCACGAGGTCCGGCGGGTCCGCGGCCAGGCGCCGGTGGAGCTCCGCGTCCATGAGGGCCACGGCCCGGTCCTCCGCCAGGGGCTCCAGGCCCCGCGCCGGGCGCACGTCCACCTGGACCGCCGCCACCTCCAGGGCGGCACCCTCGGCCCGCGGCGACGGGATCAAGGAGGGCGCCAGGACCAGGACGGCGGCGGCGGCCAGGTGGCCGAGGCTGGCCCCGACCCGCCGGGTCCGCCCCCCCACCGCCA
Source organism: uncultured Actinomycetes bacterium (assembly GCA_964449755.1). GTDB lineage: Bacteria > Actinomycetota > UBA4738 > UBA4738 > HRBIN12 > CAYVCH01. The sequence goes on along the minus strand of CAYVCH010000021.1, from coordinate 16,930 downwards.
GCTCCACCGCCCGCAGCAGCAGGGCGTTGACCAGGACGACGACGAGGGACAGGGCCCACACCCCACCCCACGACGCGAGGGGGAGGAGGAAGGGGTTCGCCACCTGGGTGGACCCCAGCTGCCCCCACGTGAAGCCGCCCAGCGGCCACATCCCCCGCACCCACTCGACGGCGGTCCACAGGCCCGCCAGGCCGAGGGCGGACAGCACCGGCCGACGGGGCCGCTGGACCGCCGGCGCGAGGAGCCCGAAGGCAGCGACGGAGGCTGCCGAGGCCGCCGTCAGCCCTCCCCAGGCGAGCTCCCCGAACCGGAGCAGCCAGGACAGCAGCAGGCCGAAGTAGGCCAGGCCGAAGGCGAGGCCCAGGGCCGCCCCCCGCAGGGGCGGGGCCCGCCGCAGCAGGGCCAGGAGGGGGGCGACCCCCACCAGGGCCACCATCCCGAGGTCGGCCGGGGGCAGGGCGAGGGACAGGAGGGCCCCGGAGGCCACGGCGAGGAGGAGGGCGACGGGGGGGCGCGCCGCGTCTCCTAGGCGCAGTCGCGGCAGAGCATCCTGGTCTTGTCCTTCAGCTGGCTGCGGTGCTTCACCAGGTGGCACTTCTTGCATACGAACTCGTGGGCCTGGGGGGGCACGACCTTCACCGCCAGGGGCTCCAGACGCTCCTCCCGGGTCAGCTCGAGGAGGGACTCCTCGACCTCCTCCTCGCCCGCCTTGGCCTCCTGCTTGACCAGGATCTCGTGGATGGACTCGACGTCCCCCTCGCCCTCCTCGTCCTCGGCGGCCTCGCCGGTCGGCTCCTCGGCGGCCTCGAGGTCCTCGATGTCCTCCTCGTCGCCCACGTCCTCGTCGTCGAGACGGTCCTCGATGTCTTCCATGGCTCCTCGCGCTCGCCGCTCCCCCGGCCGTCGGAACTGAGGATTGTACTGCTGCGGAATCCGCGCCACGGGTGCCCCCGGGCCGGTCCCCGGACCACAGGACCGGGTCCCTCCCGCCTGCGGTCTCCGGGTCCGCCACGGGGCGGACAGCGAAGGACCCGAGAGACCTTTGGTACCGCGGCGCCGGGGCGCCGCGTTCTCTACTCAGCCTCTCGGGTCCTCCCGCGCCGCCGGCGCGACGGCGCGACACGAGTCTACGGAGGGCTTCCGAGCCCTGTCAAGGAAGGCGGAACCCGGTCCAGGGTCAGGCGGCGTGGACCTCGCGCCCCAGGGACACGGTGAGGACCGGCCGGAGCCCCGACGGGTCCTCCACGGCCAGGGGATCCTGGTCGTAGACGGCGAAGTCGGCATGGGCGCCGGGCTCGAGGGCACCCTTCTTGCCCTCCTGGTGGGCCAGGCGGGCGCTCCCCACGGTGGCCAGGCGGAGGGCGTCGGACCTGGACAGCCGCTGTTCCGGCGCGTGGTGCCTCTCCATGGCCCTCAGGGCCGCCATGGGATCCAGGGGGGTCACCGGGGCGTCCGAGCCAACCCCCAGCTCGATGCCCCGCTCGAGGAGGGACCGGAAGGGGTTCATGGCTCCCGCCCGCTCGCGGCCCAGGCGGGCCTCGTAGAGGCCGCCCGGCCGGCCCCACAGCGCGTCGAAGGCCGGCTGCACGGACACGGCGAGGCCCATGACGGCGGCCCGCTCGATGTGGTGGGGGCTCGGCATCTCGAAGTGCTCGATCCGGTGCCGCCGGGCCCGGAAGTGCCGCTTGGCCCGGGAGTCGAGGGTCCGGTAGACCCGCTCCCAGGCCCACAGGACCTGCTCGATGGCCCGGTCGCCGATGGCGTGGACGCCGACCTGGAGGCCGGCCAGGTGGGCCCCGTGCAGGAAGTCGGCGAGCTCGTCGTCGGCGAAGTAGGTGGTGCCGCTGCCCTCCGCGTCGGCGTAGGGGGCGGACAGGGCTGCGGTGCGGGCCCCGACGGAGCCGTCCACGAGGACGTCCCCACCGATGCGTGGCAGCCCCAGCTCCACCGCCTGGGGGATGTCCGTGGTGCACAGGTACACCACGACGTCCACGGGCAGCTCCTCCCGGTGCCCCAGCAGCACCACCAGGTCGCGGAGGCCCCGCTCCGTGGGCAGGGACATCTCGTGGACGCAGGTGACCCCCCGGGAGGCGGCCACCTCGGCCGCGAGGCGCTGGAACCGGCGGACCTCCCCGTCGGCGAGCTGGCGCTGGAACCAGCCGAGGAGCCGCTCGTTGGCCTGCTCGGTCACCCGCCCGGTGGGCGAGCCGCCGGCATCCCGCTCGCACCCCGGCAGCTCCAGGATCCCCGCCGCCCGCACGGCGGCCGTGTTGGCCAGGCTCAGGTGGCCGTCGGCCCGGACCAGGGCCAGGGGGTGGGGGGTGGCGGCGTCCAGGGCGGCGACCCCCGGCAGGTCCGGGCGGTCCCAGCCCGACTCGTCGAAGCCGTGGAGGATCGTGGGTCCTTCCCGCTCCGCCGCGGCCCGCCGGGCCACCTCCAGGGCCTCCGCCGCCGACCGCGCCCGGGCCAGGGCGGGCTCGGCCTCCCGGACGCCGGTCCCCGTCAGGTGGACGTGGGAGTCCACGAAGCCCGGCAGGACGGTGGTCCCCGGGAGGTCCACGACCCGGTCCGCCTGGGGAGGCTCCCCCGAGCCCACCCGCTGGACATGGCGGCCGTCGACGAGCACCCACTCCCCCACCGGGGGGTACGAGAGGGTGCGGACCCGGCTGGCCCGATACAGGGTGCGCATGGCCGGCCGATTATGTCAGCGGCCACGCCACCGGGGAGCCCCGGGCCCCACCCGCCAGGCGACGGGCCTCCTCGGGTTCCGTCACGATCCGGGTCTTGGCCAGGTTCAGCCGCAGCCCCAGCCCCTCGAGCGCGCGCTCCACGCAGCGGAGGGCCGCCCCCGCTCGGCCGCGGCTGGGAGCGGCGACCAGGATGTCGTCGACCCATCGCAGGTGGGGCAGGCCAGCCGCCCGCAGCGCCCGGTCCACCGGCGAAAGGACGGCGTTGGCCAGGACGCCCGAGGCCACAGGGCCGACGGGCAGCCCCGGGACCCCCCGCAGCGCCAGGCCCCGGAGGACGTCGGTGACGGCCTCCACGTCGCCCCCGCGACACCCGGCGGCCGCCAGGGCGCTGGCCACGGTGGCGGGGCGGATGGAGCCGTAACAGTCCTCCACGTCGGCCACGGCGAGGGCCCGGACCCACGGAGCCCGGACCAGGGACACGGCCAGGCGGCGGAACCTGGCCCGGGCCCGCGTCCAGGGCTCCAGGGTCACGCCCCGCGGCGGGTCACCGACGTGCGTCGCCGCGCCCGTCCACACCGAGCGGTTGGCCAGCACCGGGGGGCTCAGGGCCCGCTCCACGGCCGGCACCGCCCGCGCCACGGCGGTGGCGTACTCGGCGTCGTCGGCCGGGTCCAGGCAGACGAGCCAGCGCACGCCCCCCGCCTTCGGCACCGCCACCCAGGTCGGCGGGGGCCGCCCCAGCCTGCCGCTGTCCCGCCCGGCCATCTCGCCCTCCCCCGGCCCAGGGGGAGGGCGGGCCGGCTGCCGCCAGGGCCGCATCCTCACCCAGGCACCGCCGGCCAGGCAATCGCCCGGACGGGGGGTTGGCGCCTCCCCACGTCTCGCCCGCCGGCGTCCCCCGCCGCGCCGGGCCTATGATGGCGGTGTGCTCGACGCGCGGGACCTGGACATCATCGCCGCCCTCCAGGAGGACGCCCGGGCCACCTACGCGGAGATCGCCCGACGGGTGGGCATGTCCCCCTCCTCGGTGCACGAACGGGTCCGCAAGCTGGAGGACGCCGGGGTCATCCGCGCCTACCGGGCCGTGGTGGACCCCGAGGCCCTGGGCCTCTCCGTCACGGCCCTCGTCGCCGTCTCCCCCCTGGACCCCACCCAGCCCGACGACCTCCCCGACCGGGTGGTGGACTTCCCCGAGGTGGAGGACTGCTACAGCGTGGCCGGGGAGGCGAACTACGTCCTCAAGGTCCGCACTCGGACCACCGGCGAGCTGGAGGAGCTGATCCGCCGGCTCCGGGAGAAGGGTGGCGTGCACACGCGTACGACGGTGGTGCTGTCCATCCCCTTCGAGGGGCGCCCGGCACGCCCGGCCCGGTAGCTCGGCCGGGGACGGGGTGGGCCGGGCCGTCCCCTGGGCGGGCGAGGGGCCCCGGCCCGCGGCGCGGGGGGTCATTTCGACATCGCCGCAGGAGGCGTACACTGTGGTTGAGGCCGGGCGGAGACCCGGCCCGGGAGCAGGGATGGAGCGCTACCGCCGCTACCTCCGCTGGCTCAAGCGGGCCCTCATCGTGGCCGCCGTGTACCTGCTGGCGGCCTACCTGTTCCTGGGCATCACCCCCGCCCAGGCCCTGGCAAACCCGGCGGTGGCCTTCGTCCAGTTCCGGATGTTCATCCTGCAGGCCATCATCCTGATCTTCTTCATCCTCATCCAGTTCATCGCGCTGTTCTGGTTCCTGGCCCGGGGCAACACCTACGTGATCTACCCGGGGGAGTACGACATCACCTTCGACGACGTCCGGGGCCAGCAGGCGGCCGTGCAGTCCACCAAGGAGGTCCTGCGGCTGTTCCAGGGCTTCAAGGAGTTCAAGCAGATGGGTGGCTACCCGCCCCACGGGATCCTGTTCGAGGGGCCCCCCGGGACGGGCAAGACGCTGCTCGCCAAGGCCATCGCCGGTTCGTCGAGCGTGCCCTTCCTCTACGCGTCGGGCTCGGGCTTCGCCAACATGTTCCTGGGCATCCCCCAGCTCAAGATGCGGCGGCTGTTCTCCAAGGCCCGGGCCATGTCCGACAAGTACGGGGGCGCCGTCATCTTCATCGACGAGCTGGACGCCATCGGGGGCAGCCGGGGGGCCGTGACGGAGCGGTCCGCCCCCCTGGAGGCCACCGACCGGGTCATCATGGGCGGCATGGGCTGGGGCGGGGGCCTGGGCGTCATCAACGAGCTGCTGGTGCAGATGGACGGCCTGGTGGTGCCCCGGGGCCTGTGGCGGCACGTCCGGCGGGTCCTGTTCCGGGCCAAGCCCAAGGTCCCCTTCTACAACATCATGGTCATCGCGGCCACGAACCGGGCCTCGACGCTGGACCCGGCCCTGCTCCGTCCCGGTCGCTTCGACCGCAAGATCCACGTGGGCCTGCCCGACGCCGAGGGGCGGGCCGACATCGCCCGCTACTACCTGGCCAAGGTCCGCCACGAGCCCATCGACGTGGAGCGCTTCGCCCGGATGACCGTGGGGTACTCCCCCGCCATGATCAAGAACGTCATCAACGAGGCCCTCATCTTCGCCCTCCAGGACGGCCGGGACGCCCTGCGGTGGGACGACCTGTGGCAGGCGAAGCTCACCGAGGAGATCGGCCTGAAGCAGCCGGTGAAGTACAGCGAGCGGGAGCGGCAGATCGTCGCCACCCACGAGGCGGCCCACGCGGTGGCCTCCTACACCCTGGAACGGGGCGAGATGCAGATCCAGGTGATCACGATCCAGAAGCGGGAGTCGGCCCTCGGCCTCGTCTCCACCCAGGAGGTCGAGGAGATGTTCCTGCGGACCCAGAAGCAGATCCTGGCCCGCATCCAGGTGTCCCTGGCGGGCCTGGTGGCCGAGGAGATCTGGTTCGGCCAGACCACCTCCGGGCCCTCCTCGGACCTGGTGAACGCCACCCGCAACGCCGCCGTGTACGTGGGGATGTTCGGCATGGGCAAGAGCCTGATCTCGGCGGCCGCGGTGGCACCGTCCATGATGGACAGCGACCCCATGCGGATGGTGCTCTCCGACCCTGACCGCAAGAAGGAGGTGGATGCCCTCCTGGAGGACTGCCGTCGCCGGGTGCGGGGGCTGCTGCTGCGCAAGCGCCACGTCGTGGAGGGGATCCGCGACGCGCTGCTCGAGCGGGAGGAGCTGATCGGCGACGAGATCGAGGCCCTCATGGCCGAGCTGGGCGAGCGGGAGCCCCTCGAGCTGCCCGTCCTCATGCCCTCCGGCAACGGTCAGGAAGCCCTCCCCGGGGGCGACGGCCAGCGCCGGCGGGAGCGACAGGGCGTACCCGCGGCCCCTCCGCTGCCCCCTCGCCCGGACCTCGGGTAGCGGGGAACACCCGCTGGCAGCCCCGGGTTATCCTTGTGCGACGTGCGCCTGTACAACACCCTGACCCGCCGCGTGGACGAGATCGTCCCCCTGGAGGACCGGAAGGTCCGCATGTACTCCTGCGGGCCCACGGTCTACCGGTACGCGCACCTCGGCAACCTGCGCACCTTCCTCCTGGCCGACCTGGTCCGGCGGGCCCTGGAGTTCGAGGGCTACGCGGTGACCCAGGTCATGAACATCACGGACGTCGGGCACATGACCGACGAGTCCTCGCCGGGGGCCGTAGACAAGATGCTCCTCGCCGCCGAGGACGAAGGCCTGACCCCCCTGGAGATCGCCGAGAAGTACACGAAGGCCTTCATGGAGGACACGGCGGCCGTGGGCATCCGGCCGGCCCACGTCTACCCCAGGGCCACCGAGCACATCCCCGACATGCTCGAGCTCATCGAGCGCCTGGTCGCCCGGGGGCACGCCTACGTCGTGCCCGACGGCACCGTCTACTACGACGTCCGGTCCTTCCCCGAGTACGGGAAGCTGTCGGGCAACACCCTGGACAACCTGAAGCCGGGCCACCGGGACCTGGAGACCGACCCCCGCAAGCGCCACCACGCCGACTTCTCCCTCTGGAAGCACGCCGGGCCCGGCCGGGTCATGAAGTGGGCCAGCCCCTGGGGCGAGGGCTTCCCCGGCTGGCACATCGAGTGCTCGGCCATGTCCATGAAGTACCTGGGGGAGCGGTTCGACATCCACACCGGTGGAGTGGACCTGATCTTCCCCCACCACGAGGACGAGATCGCCCAGTCCGAGGGCGCCGTCGGACACCAGGTCATCAACCACTGGGTCCACGGCGGCCACCTCCGCCTGGCCGGCCTCAAGATCGCCAAGTCCGCCGGCAACGTGGTCCGGGTGGGCGAGCTGGCCGACCGTGGCCTCGACCCCCTCACCTTCCGCTACCTGACCTTCCAGACGCGGTACCGGAGCGAGATGGACTTCACCTGGGAGGCCATGGAGGCCGCCGACACCGCCGTGCGGCGGCTTCGGCGACGCATGGCGGAATGGGCGGGGGCGGAGCGTCCGGCCCGCCTGTCCCCCGCCGCCGCCGAGCTCGACCGTCGGTTCCGGGAGGCCGTCGCGGACGACCTGGACCTGCCGGCGGCCCTGCGGGTGCTGAACGAGGCCGTGTCCGCCACGGCGGTGACGGCCGGCGAGAAGTACGGCCTCCTCTCGTCCTGGGACGCCGTCCTGGGGCTCGACCTGGAGCGCGAGGCGCGGGAGGCCTGGGAGCCCTCGCCGGAGGTCCTGCGGCTCCTGGCGGAGCGGGACGCCGCCCGGGGCCGCCGGGACTTCGCCGCCGCCGACGCCCTCCGGGAGCAGCTCCTGGCCATGGGCCTGGAGGTGATGGACACCCCGCAGGGCACGAGGGTACGCCCCCGCCGGTAGCCCACCCCCGGGGCAGCGCCTACAGCCAGCGGCGCAGCCAGTACCGCTCGAAGGCCACCTTGGCCAGGTGCCAGTGCCGCCCCGGCGGGTGCAGGCGCACCCGGGGCGCCTCGGGCGCGTAGAAGTCCCCCCTGGCGAAGGCGGCCCGACCGTCGCCGACCTCCAGGAAGCAGGACCCGTGCCCGTGGAAGGCGGCGGTGGGTTCCCGGCCCCCCAGCTCGTCGGCGATGCGCCGGGCCACCACCCCCGCCTGTCCCTCCGCGAAGACGCCGGCCTTGGGGAGCATCTTGCCCCCGGCGACGGGGACGGCGGTCACGTCCCCGATGGCGAACACCCCCGGGGCCGCCTCGAGGGTCGCGCGGTCCACCGGGATGAATCCCGTCTCCCCGGCCAGGCCGCTCTCGGCCACCGCCCGGGGCGCCCGGTGGGGCGGCACCCCGAGCAGCAGGTCGAAGGCCACGCGCTCCCCGTCGGCCAGGACCAGCTCCCGGGCGCCGGGGTCGACCCGCTCCACCACACGTTCCGGGTGGAGCCCGATGCCCCGGGCGGCCAGCACGGAGCGCACCGCCTCCCCCACGGCGGGACCCGCCACGGGCATGGGAGTGGGCTCAGGCGTGTACACGTCCACCACGGAGCGGTCGCGCACCCCCCTCCGCCGCAGCACCGCGTCGGCCAGAAGGGCCGCCTCGTAGGGGGCGGCCGGGCACTTGTAGGGCAGGCGCGAGACGAGCACCACCAGCCTCCCGCCGGGGAAGCCCCGGAGGGCCCGGCCGGCCGCCACCGCCCCCTCCAGGGTGTACAGGTTGTGGGCAGCCTCGGGGAAGCCCTGCAGGGCCTCAGGTACCAGCTCGGCCCCCAGGGCCACGACCAGCCGGTCGTAGGTCAGCGACCCCTCGCCGGTCTCCACCACTCGCCGTCCCGGGTCGACGCGGTGGACCTCGGCCCGGACCACCTCCACGCCCCGCCGGGCCAGGCGGCCGAGGTCCGCCGTCACCTCGTCGGGCCGGCGAGCCCCCGTCATCACCCAGAGGAAGGAGGGGGCGAAGCGGTAGCTGGGGCTGCGTTCCACCAGGACCACCCGGGCCCGGTGGCCCAGGCGCCGGCGCAGGCTCCGAGCCGCCACGACCCCGCCGGTACCACCGCCCAGCACGAGCACTGCCGGCCCCGCCACGGACCCCACCCCCTCTTAGAACGTCACCACCCGGTCCGCCCAGAGGGCCCAGTCGGCCAGCTCCTCCAGGCTGGAGCGCCGGGCCCCGCCCGCGAGCAGCTCGTCGGTGATCCCCCGGGCGTCCAGACAGGTGCCGCAGCAGCCCACCTCGCCGCCCCGGCGCACGACGGCCTCGACCATTCGGCCGAGGTGATAGTAGCCCTCGGGCACCCGCTGGCCCGCCATGGCGCAGGCCACGGCGTCGCCGACGAGGAACACCCGGACGCTCGCGCCCTCCCGCCTGGCGAGGGCGGCTGCCAGGCGCAGGGCGTTGTAGGAGCGCTCCGTCCCGTAGGGCGGGTCGTTCAGGATGAACAGCACGTTCGTGGGGTCCCGCATCAGCTGTCCCCCTCCGCCACCGGGAGCCCCGCCAGCCGCCACTCGGGGAAGCCGTCCTCCAGCCGGCGGGCCCTCAGGCCGCGGGCACGGAGGAGCTTCAGGGCCTGGGGCGCGAGCACGCAGTAGGGCCCCCGACAGTAGGCCACGACCTCGGCGCCCGGGGGCAGCTCCCGGAGCCGCCGGCGTAGCTCCGCAAGCTGCCCCTCCAGCTCCTCCAGGGGCACGGAGACGGCCCCGGCGATGTGTCCCGCCCGGTACTCCTCCCGGGGCCGGACGTCGATGACCACCACGTCCGCCCGGCGTAGCCTCGCCACCAGCTCGCCCCTGGTGACCGGTTCCACCTCGCCGCCACCCTCCAGGTAGTCCCTGGCGATCCGGTCGACCTCGGCCAGCCTGACGCGGGCGAGGCCGAGCAGCTCCCCCAGGAACCGGCACACCCGATCGTCGGCGACGCGGTAGTACACCCGAGTCCGCACCTTCCGCGCCTCCACGAGCCCGGCGGCCCGGAGCGCCTGCAGGTGGGCCGAGGTGTTGGCCAGTCCCATGCCGGTCGCCCGGGCCAGCCCCTCCACGCTGCGCTCTCCCTGGCACAGCAGGTCGAGCAGCTCCACCCGCTTCGGGGACCCCAGGGCCTTCCCCACCCTGGCGAACTCCCGGTACAGGGCATCCTTCAGCTCGCGTCCCGGCCGCCCCAGCACGTTCAGCTCCTCAACTCATCTATTGATCATTATACCGCTTCCCCGGACCCGATCCCAGGCCCCGGTTCCCGATGGCCTGTCCCCGGTTCCCGAGGGCTGCGGGAAGGGGGCCGCCGACGGGGCTCAGGTCACGGTCAGGAGGTCCCGGGGGGCCTGGTTCAGGCGAACGGCCCCCTGGGCTGCCACGGCCACGATGTCCTCGATCCGCACGCCGAACCGGCCCGGCAGGTACACGCCGGGCTCGATGGAGAAGCACATCCCGGGGACCAGGGGCTGCCGGTTGCCCCGCACGATATACGGGGGCTCGTGTTCCTCGAGGCCGATGCCGTGGCCCGTCCGGTGGATGAAGCCCTCCCCGTACCCCGCTTCCTCGATGACCTCCCGGGCGGCCCGGTCCACCTTCTCGGCGGGCACGCCCGGACGGGCGGCCCGGAAGGCCGCCTCCTGGGCCTCCCGGACGACGGCGTGGACCTCCTGGAAGCCCTCGGGGGGCTCCTGCACCACCACCGTCCGCGTCAGGTCCGAGCAGTAGCCGCCCACCCGCCCGCCGAAGTCCAGCACCACGGCGTCGCCCGCGCGGACGGCCCGGTCTCCCGGCTGGTGGTGGGGGGAGGCGCCGTTCGGCCCGGAGGCCACGATCGTGAAGGCCACCCCCTCGTGGCCCTCCTCCAGCAGGAGGGCCCCGAGCTCCTCGGCCACCTCCTCCTCCCGGCGCCCCTCCAGGCGGGAGGCGGTGATGCGGCGGAAGGCCTCGTCCGCGCCCCGGGCGGCGCGGCCGAGGAGCGCCAGCTCCTCCTCGTCCTTCACCGCCCGGAGGCCCGCCAGCAGGGGCGAGGCCGGCGAGAACGTGACGCGCGGGGCCGCCCGCTGCAGCCCCAGGAGGTGGGCGGCCCACATCCGGTCCCCCACCGCACAGGTCCCCGAGGCCGGGAGGAGCCGGGCCGCCGCCTCGTAGGGGTCCTCGCCGTCGCGCCAGGTCACCACCTCGATCCCCTCCCCCACCGGTGACCGGCGGGCGAGCGCCTCCTCCAGCTGGGGGACGAGGAGCACGGGGTCGGCCCCCGCCCGGACCACGAGCAGCGTGAGGCGCTCGAGGGGCGGCGGGTCGTAGCCCGCAAGGTAGCGGAGGTCGGGCGAGGGCGGGACGAGGATCGCGGCGAGGCCCCGCTCGGCGGCCCCCCGGGCGGCCCGCTCCATGCGCTCCAGGTGGCGGTGGGACCCGCCCATCCCGGTCAGACCTTGAACCGGATGGCCTGGGGGATCACCTGGAACACGGCCGGGGTGGTGCCCAGGATCTCGCCGTCGGCCTCGATGGGCAAGGGGCGCTCCCCCTCCACCCGCACCGCCACCCGGGCCCGGAGCTCCGCGATGTGGTCGTGGGGCACGTGCTCTCCCCGGTAGATCCTGGGGATCATCGTGAAGGAGTCCGACTTCGGTCCCTTGAAGACCAGGACGTCGAGGGCCCCGTCCCCCGGGTAGGAGCGGGGCGACACCCGCATGCCGCCCCCGTAGAACTGTCCGTTGCCCACGACCACGGTGACGGCCGGGCCCTCGTAGACCCGTCGGTCGGCCTGGACCCGCACCTGCGTGATCCTATAGCGGGGCAGGGTGAGCCAGAAGCCGACGAAGTACTTGGCCTGCCCCAGAACGGGCGGGAGCCGCTCGGCCCGGGCGGCGACGGCCGCGCCCAGGCCCGCCTCGGCGATGTTGATGCTGTAGCGGGTGCGCCGCTCCTCCCCCTCCGTGTAGGTGACCTTGATGACGTCCATGGGGTAGGTGGAGTCGCCCGTTAGGTGCAGGCAGGCCCGGGTGGCGTCGCCTGGGAGGCCGAAGGTGCGGATGAGGTCGCAGCCCGAGCCGGCCGCCACCACCCCCAGGACGGCGCCCGGGGCCAGGGGGCGGTCGTCCTGGAACATCCCGTTCACCACCTCGTGGACGGTGCCATCGCCGCCCACGGCCACCAGGAACCGGCAGCCCGACTCCAGTGCCTGCCGGGCGAAGCGGGTGGCGTCGCCGGGTCCCTCGGTGCGCAGGAGCGTGTACTCCAGCTCCCGGGCCCGCAGGGCCCGCTCCAGCTCGGGGATCTCCTCCCCCACCCGACGCCGGCCGGCGTGGGGGTTCACGATGACCGTCAGGGGGCCGAAGGGGCTGCCCACGGGGGGATGGTACCCGCCTCCTACACGCCGGTGTAGGCGACGACGCCCCGGTTCACCGCCAGCCGCGCGGCCCTCGCCACCTCGGCCTGAGCCGCCGGGGCCACCTCCTCGATCTGACGGAGGAGGTCCAGGAGCTGCTTGCAGGTCCGCACGAAGTCGCCGGGGGCCATGGCCGTCTCCCTCAGGACCTCCTCCAGGGACTTGCCCTCGGCCCAGCGGAAGGCGGGGGTGGCGAAGCCCGCCTCCAGGTCCCGGCAGAGCTGGACCCGGCGGGCCTCCTCGGCCTGGCGGACCCGCTTCCAGAGCTCCGCCAGGCGGCGGAACCGCTCGGCCGTCGCCGCCGTCGGCATCTCGCCGCGGAGGGCGGCCCGCTCCCGGGGCTCGTAGACGAGGGTGGACACGAGGGCGGCGGCCTCGGCGGCGGTGAGGTCCTCGAGGAGGCCCGCGCCGAGGGCCTCGGCGACGAGGATGTCTCCCTCGCCATAGATCCGGGCCAGGCGCTCGCCCTTGGGCAGCAGCGAGAAGTCGCGCACGTACCCGAGGTCCGCCAGGACGGCCAGGACCCGGTCGAACTGCCGAGACAGGGTCTCGGTGCGGCCCCTGATCCGTCGCTCCAGCCCGCGGATCTCGGCCTCGAGCTGGCTCGCCCGCTCCGCCCAGCGCTCGTGGGCCGCTCGTTCGGGGCACGAGTGGCAGGGGTGTCGGGCGGCCCGGTCCTCCAGGGCCTCCGCCTCGCGCTCCGCCTCCGGGTCGGGTCGGGCCCAGCCCAGGCGTTCCGGGGGCCGGACGTCCAGGGTCACGAGGCGGGCCGCCACCTCCCGCCGGTACCGGGCGCTCCGCGGGTTGCCTCCCCGGGGGAGGGCGATCCTGGCCAGGGCCGACGGGGGCTCCTGGAAGTCCGTGGGCCCGAGGCGGAAGAACCGGCGGTCCTGGGTGAGGACGGTGGGTCGTCCGTCGCGGGAGGAGAGCACCACGGCGAGGCCCCGGCGCCGCGCCCGGGGCACGAACACCACGTCCCCCGGGCGCAGGGCGGCCAGGGCGTCCCGGACGGCCTCCGCCCGGACCCGCTCCCGGCCGCGCTCGGCCTCCCGGCGCACCTGCCGGGCCCGCTCCCGCAGGGCCCAGTACTCGGCGAAGTCACCCAGGTGGCACGTCATCTGAGCCCGGTAGCCCTCCAGGTAGGCCCGGTCCCGCTCGAGCTGGCGCTCCAGGGCCACCACCCCGCGGTCGGCCATGAACTGGGCGAAGGAGGAGTTCAGCAGGTGGTGGGCCTGCTCGCGCGTGTAGTTGCGGACCAGGTTCACGGCCATGTTGTAGGAGGGCCGGAAGCTGGAGGTGAGCTCGTAGGTGCGGGTGGCGGCCAGGCCCGCCACCCGCTCGAAGGGCACGTGCCGCTGGTACAGGACCACGGCGTGGCCGATCTCGTCGATGCCTCGCCGCCCGGCTCGGCCGGCGAGCTGGGTGTACTCCCCCGGGGTGAGCAGCTCGTGCCGCTCGCCGGAGAACTTCCACAGGTCCTCGATGACCACGGTCCTGGCGGGCATGTTGATGCCGAGGGACAGGGTCTCCGTGGCGAAGACCACCTTCACCAGCCCCATCTCGAACAGCTCCTCCACGGTCTCCTTGAACACCGGGACCATGCCGGCGTGGTGGGCCGCCACGCCGGCGGCCAGGCCGTCGAGGAACTCGGAGAAGCCCAGGGCCGCCAGGTCCTCCTCGTCCATCCAGGCCGCCCGCATCCCGGCGAACTCGAGGATTCGCTCCCGCTCCTCATCGGTCGTGAGCCGCGTGCCGGCCGCGAGGAGCCAGGCCACGCTACGGTCGCAACCGGCTCGACTGAACACGAAGTAGATGGCGGGGAGCATCTCGCGGGCGGCCAGGAGCTCCACCACCTCCTCACGCCTCGGCACGAGGGTCCGGCCCGGCCCCTCGGTCGCCCCCTCCGCCCGGGCCGCACCCGGGCGGCGGCGCCCCCTCAGCCGCGGCTCCCGCCGGTCCAGGGCCACCAGGGAGGGGTTGGGGACCACGCGCCCGCCCCGCTCCACGTGCATGGGGCGCAGCTCGCTCCCCACCAGGTACCAGTGCTCCAGGGGCACCGGCCGGCGCTCCTCGATGACGACCCGGGTGGGGCCCCGGAGCGTGCCGATCCACTCGCCGAACACCTCGGCGTTGGAGATGGTGGCCGACAGGCAGACCACGGAGACGGTGAGGGGGAGGTGGATGAGGACCTCCTCCCACACGGCCCCCCGGTAGGGGTCCTGGAGGTAGTGGACCTCGTCCAGGACGACGAAGCGGAGCCCCTGGAGGGTGGGGCTCCGCTCGTAGAGCATGTTGCGGAGGACCTCCGTGGTCATGACCACGATGGGAGCCTCTCCGTTGATGGTGTTGTCGCCCGTCAGCAGCCCCACCCGGGCCGCCCCGTGGCGGGCGACCAGGTCCCCGAACTTCTGGTTCGACAGGGCCTTCAGGGGGGTGGTGTAGAAGCACTTCCCGGAGAGCTCCAGGGCCCGGTCGACGGCGAACTCGGCCACCACGGTCTTGCCGGAGCCGGTGGGGGCGGCCACCAGGACCGACTCCCCCGCGGCCAGGGCCTCCACGCCCCTGAGCTGGAAGTCGTCGAGGGGGAAGGGGTAGCGGGCCGCGAACCGCTCGACGTCGGACACCTCGCTCGCGAGTCTACGGCCCCCTACCGGAGGAGGCCGCAGCGCTCCAGGTGGAGCGCGAGCAGCCGGTTGAACTCCCCCGGCGCCTCGAGGCTCGACAGGTGGCCGGCCCCCTCGATGGTCGCGAGCTCCGCCCCGGGGATGGCCCGGGCCATCCCGGCGCTTACCTCCGGCGGGATCAGGGTGTCGCCGCTCGAGGTGATCACCAGCGTCGGCACGTCGATCCCCGGCAGGTCCTCGGTGGAGTCGGGGCGCTCGGCCATGCCCAGGGAGGCCGCGGCCACCGCCTCCGCCGGCTGCTGGGCGACCAGGCTCCGGACGCGCCCCCACAGCTCGGCCGGGGCGCCCGCGGACAGCAGCTGCGGGGGGTCCTCCAGGAGGACGCCGATTCCCTCCCGGCGCAGGCGGCCGGCCAGGGCCCGCCGGCGGGCGGCTCCGTCCTCGGAGTCGGCCACCGCCCTGGTGTTGGCCAGGACCAGGCCCAGGACGCGCTCCCGGGCCCGCCGCCACAGCTCGAAGGCCACGTAGCCCCCCATGGACAGCCCACAGACGACGGCCCGGCGGACCCCCGCCCGGTCCAGCTCCCCCAGGCAGCGGTCGGCCGCCGCCGCCATGCTCATCACCTCGCCCGCCGACGGCGTGCCGCCGAACCCGGGCAGGTGCGGGGCGACCACCGGCAGCCCGGGGGGGAGCGAACCGAGCTGCGGCTCCCACATCCGGGCGTCCAGGGGGAAGGCGTGGATCAGGAGCAGCCCGTCGGTCACGCCCCCTCCGCCCCCGGGACCGTCGTCACCTCCGGGCCGGGGGGCGGCGGCAGCGCGAAGATCCCCACGGCGGCCAGGGCCTGCAGGTAGTCCCGGTACCCGTCGTCGAAGGCCTCCCGGGCCAGGGGCTCGACGGCCACGGCCATCTCCACCAGGCGGGCCCGCTCGGTTCCGTCCAGTCCCGCCGCCCGGCCGACGGCCCGGGCCACCTGCTCCAGCAGCCGCAGCCCCCGGGCCATGTCGTCCCTGGCGCCGATGGCGTAGACGATGACCTCGGGGCCGAAGCCCCTGTCGCCGAGGATGGCGGCGACGTCCAGCCCCTCCAGGGCCTTCGCCGAGCCCCGGAGCAGCCGCTCGGCCGACCGGGCGGCGCCGGCGGTCCCGGTCGGCGTCTCGCCAGCGGCGAGGCGCTCCAGCCGCCGGCTGAGGTCGGGCAGCAGGTCGAAGCCGTTCGGGCCGGGCGACCCCAGGGGCGAGAGGGCCGACTCGACGTCGGCCCGGTACTGCTGCATGGCCGTCACCTGCTCCTGGCGCTGGCGCTCCTCGCGGGCGGCCTCCCGGTCCCGCTGCAGGCCCGTCCAGGACCAGAGCCCCGCCAGCACGAGGAGGGCGCCCCCGGCGAAGGCGGCAGTGACCTGGAGCCAGCGCCGCGCCAGGACCGGCGGCTTGACCTGGACGGGCACGGGCCGGGGCCCACGGGCCACCGGCTTCGACCTGGTCCTGCCCTTCCCCTTGATCGCCACGGCGACCCTCAGTGCTTGAGCAGACGGCTCACCAGGATAGCCCCCTCGTAGAGGAGGACCAGGGGCACCGTGAGGGCGAGCATCGTGTAAGGGTCGCCACTCGGGGTGATGGCGGCGGCGACGATGGCGGCGATGAGCACGACGTACCGCCGCCAGGAGCGCATCTGGGCGCTGCTCACCACCCCCACCATGGACAGGAACACGAGCAGCACGGGGAACTCGAAGGCCACCCCGAAGGCCAGGGCCAGGGTGAGCACGAACCCCACATACCGGTCTGCGGTGAGCAGGGGCTGGATCCCCTCGCCCGCGAAGTCCAGGAGGAAGGCCAGACCCCGGGGCAGCGTGACGTAGGCCATGACGACGCCCAGGGCGAACAGCAGGACCGAGGAGAGGACGAAGGGGACCGCCATCCGACGCTCCCGGCGCGTGAGCCCCGGCACGATGAAGGCCCACAGCTGGTAGAGGACCACCGGGATGGCCAGGGCCAGTCCCAGGAAGATCACCACCTTGAGCTTGAGCACGAACGCGTCCACCACCCCGATGAACCGGAGGACGCAGTCCTCCCCCCCGTCGGCCAGCTGGTCCCTGACCGCGTCGCAGTAGGGGCGACGGAGCAGCTCCATGGCGGGGCCGAAGAGGAACCACCCCCCCACCGACGCCACCCCCACGGCGGCCAGGGCCACGATGAGGCGGCGGCGGAGCTCCTCCAGGTGCTCCACCACCGTCATGGTGCGCTCGGGGTCCCGCTCGCGTCGTCTGGGGATGAGCCGCATGGGCGGGGGCCGTCCCTGACGGGCTCAGCCGAGGCCGCCCCCGGCCGCGGGTGGCTGCTCCGCGGCCTCCCCCGCCGGGGGCGCGCCCGCACCGTGCGGGG
>CAYVCH010000020.1:0-19495 GCA_964449755.1 uncultured Actinomycetes bacterium | reverse complement strand
TCCAGGTCCCAGATGTACGGGGAGTTCAGTCGGTGGAACTCGAGGATGGACGACGTGACGCCGAACGGCCCGAGGTCGATCCGGACGTAGGGCAGCCCGTGGAGCGGCGGGACGAGGTCGTCCGTGCCCTCGTCCCAGCACACGGCCTCCAACCGGTTCGCCATCGACTGCGTCGACTCCACCAGGAGCTTCTCCGTGCCGTCCGGCAGCCGATACACGGCCGGCCCCAGATCAGGGAAGCCGGTTGGCTGGAACCGCTCCCCCTGGACGGGCGAGAGCTCCGCCTCGATGAGGATGCGCGGGACGCTCGCGTCCATCAGGCTCATGATCCTTCCTCCTCTGTCACCGACTGCCTCTCCGTTGCTTCCCCCACTACCCGAGCGGTCAGCGGGAGTTCCTGGACGGGAACCAACAACGCCGCCACCAGCAGACGGCCGAGCCTCGGATCGCTCCCGACCGGTGACGCGCGACCTGAGCGCCTCGCTCTCGGGCTCACGCCCGCGGCCCGCAGCCGGCGCGCGGCCCGGAGCGTCGCCTCCCACACCTGGCCCGCCCAGAGGAGCCCGACCGTGGAACGGTCGGGTCGCACCTCGATCTCCTGGTCGCCGACCCGGATCGGCCGGCCGAGCAGTGCCAGCTTCAGAAGGGCGTAAGCGTCGGGGATCGCCCCGGCCGAGCCACGCCTCTTCCGCAAGAGCACCGGCTCACGGTCCCAGCGGACGGCCTCCCAGTCGATCAGGGCCAACGCCTCGATCAGGCGCGCCAGACGAACCGGGTCCACCTCGCCCTCCAGGAACGCCGCCACGCTCAGAGGCGAGGCCCGGAGCCGGCCGTCCAGCCCGGGGTCGGTACCCTCGCGCTGCGCGTCCACGAGGCGGCGCTCCAGGACGGTTCCCAGGTCGCGCACGACGTCGCGACCCGTCCAGACCACCGCATGCTGGATCCCTTCTGCCCACGTCCACGCCGGGCCCGCGCGCACGACCGGCTCCACGTGCGCGCGGAACTCCCCCGGGCCATCAGGGTCGCCGGCCGGCCGCAGTGAGGCGACGGCGGCGGCCAGCTCGAACTCCACAGACCCATCGTCGCAGGCCGTCACCCAGCGGCCGGAGAGGCCCCGGAGCGGGCGTGGGAAGCCACGGGGTCGCAACCCTGGACGTCCGGCCAGCGCGAGCTCGGCCTCCGTCACCGACAGCAGCACCTCAAGGAGCCGGTCTCGTCCTCCGAGCGCCGCGTACTGAAGGATCGACGTATCGAGGCGCCTGACGGCGTCGGTGACCGAGCGCGGCACGTCACGCCGCGCGTCACGGCGGATCCTGCGTAAGGCTCCGAGGAACTCGTCGAGCTCCCCCAAGAGCTCGATCTCAGGCCTGACCGTGACCGGCCACCGTCCCAGGCCGACCGCGAGGAAACTCCGGCCCGCTCGGCCCTGGACCCCGAACCGCACGAAGGCGCTCAGGCCCCGGTCCACCCCCAGGCTCACGATGGCACGCGCCATATCCGCCGCCGTCGCCGCGGGGCGGCCGCGCCACTCCGCCCGAGCTTCCCGGAAGAGGTGGACGAGCTCGACCAGCGCCATCGGCCGATGCCACAGCGGGAGCCAGAGTTCACCTCGCGACGGCTCATCCCCTGGCGCCGCGTGCCCCCCGCCTGCGGCCTCAACGGTGAAGGGGAAGGCAGCTCGTGCAGGCAAGGCGACCCCGAAGCGACGGGAGACCGCACCCGCGAGCAGGACTGCCCCCTCGACCAGCAGCACGTAGTCCCAGGGGTTCAGGCGCTTCTCACCCACGAATCCCGTGGCCGCGTTCGGTGCGTCGACGCTCGAAGGGTGCAGGAGGCCACCGGTCGCCTTGATAGTGCTCCCAGGTGCCTGATCCTCGAAGAGCGCCGCGTGGAGAGCACCGGCCGAGCGCGTCCGCCCTGCGCCCCGACCCCGTCCGCCGCCGGGCTCGAGGACCTCCAACAGGCATTCCGCGAAGACCCGGGTGAACTCCATGCGGCCGTCGGCGCCCCCGGCACCGAAGAGCGGCGCCCAGGTCGGGTCGTCAGCGGCCAGGGTCCCGATGGCATCGATCCACCGCACGAACGGCTCCGGCAACCGCGACCGGAGCTCGGCGACGAATCGCGCCTTGTCGTCCCCGCTGGGGGGTTCGGCACGCCCGGCGAGCGCCGCCCGGGCCGCCTCGACGCTCTCCCGGTACCCTTCCAGCCGCGGATCCCCCGACCTGGCCAGTTGGCCGACCGAGCTGTCCGGCCGATAGAAGCCGCTGTCCTTGTTCCACGGCGCGATCAGCGGCGTCGGCGCGTAGCGTTCCAGGAAGAACGAGATGAGCTCGTCGGCCGAGAGCGAGCTGGCCAGGACGAAGGTCTCGTCTTCCCACCAGCCCAGGGCGTCCGGATCGGCCTGCTCGGCCACGAGCCGGAGCACCCCCAGGGCCTTCAGGTAGCTCCCGATGGGCTCCGGTCGGCACCCCGCCAGCTCGACCTCAGGCACCGGAACCACCCTCCGTCTCCGCCGCGCTCGCCTCCCAGTCCGCCGCCCGCAGGAGGGCCTCCAGGAAGGCGAGCCGGAAGGGTCCCAGCTCGTCCCGGAGCCTGAGCACGCGCTCGCTCCAGGACGGCCGGCCGCCCACCCCGCGGCCCACCTCCATGAGGGAGAGGTCGAGGGCGACCTCGGGCAGGACGGCGCCATCCAGCGGGACCGGGCCGACGACGTCGCCGTCCCAGACGCCGCGCGCGAACCGCCCGTCCGGCTCGTTCGGCCGGATCTCGCCGGGCAGCGACCTGATAGCGAACCTCACCTTCCCGTGGTGGGCCGCTGCGAGGTACGCCGCGAGATCCAGCGCCTTCCCCTCGAGGCGATGGAGCTCGGGCGGCGCATCGAGGAGCGCGAGGGCGCTGGCCAGCTCGTGCCGGAAGTACCGCCGGGCATAGGACGGACGGCCTAGGGGCGACTTTGCCCACTGGACCTCGCGGCGGCGAGCCCGCTCGGCCTCTGGGAGTGACTTGAGGAGCGCCTCCTGGAAGACGGGGTGGGCCTTCCCGACGTCATGCCAGAGGGCGGCGACCTCGAGCGCCTGCTGCACCCAGGGCTCCAGCGTGAGACCGAGGTCACCCAGGAGCCCCTTCAGTCGATCGCGGACGTGGCCGAGGTGCTCCGAGAGCGGCACCCACGCGCCGACCGTCTCCTCCGGCGCGTCGTCCCCCAGGCCCTCCTCGGCCTCCTCGCGGGTTGCCGCGTCCGGCTGGATGGGCACCACGGGCCCAGCGACCCCGGGGTCCCATCCGGCGGCTGGCTCGTACCCGCCGGCCTGAGAGGGGAGGAGCACCACGAGCCCAGGGCGCAGTTCCGCCTCCGTGACCGCCCGCCACGCGCGAGCCAGGTGATCCCACAGGAAGCCCGAGGGCCGCTCGCGCCTGCCCCTCCCAGCGCTCAGGAAGCGACGCACCTCCCAGACCGGGACCGGGCAGAGCTCCTCTGACGAAGGTCTGCTCAAGGTCTTCGGCGGCTCCCCTCCCTCCCACTCCCGCCAGAAGACCTGGATGTCGACATCGGCGTCGTCGCGGATGAACCGGGAAACGTCCACGTCGTTGCCCGCCAGGTCCGGTTCCGTGTCGAAGAGGTCGACGAGGTCCGGGCGTCTCAGGACGTGGCGTACCGCGGGCGGATCGCCGGGGCCGAGCGGATCCAGCGCCGCCGGACTGACCGACCCGCCCTCCAGGTCGGCGAGCCGATCTCGGGCGACGTCGAGTTGACCCGGGTCGTATGGCGCAGCCTCCCCCTCCTCGAGGTCCACCCACGCCACGTCCGCATCCTCGTGCTCCGCGAACCGGTTGCAGCGCCCGAAGCGCTGAACCAAGGACCCCCACGGGGCGAGCTCCGTCACCAAGGTGGCGGCGGAGAGATCGACCCCCGCCTCGATCACTTGCGTCGCCACGACGATCCGGCCCTCGTCCGGAGGCCGCGCGAGTGCCCGCCCGACCGCGGCCCGCCGATCGGGCGCGCGGAACCGGGAGTGGAGCAGCTGCACCTCGAGGCCCGCCGGCGCCACACGGCCCAGCTCGTCGTGGAGGCGCCGCGCCCGCTCCACCGTGTTCACCACAACCAGCGTCAGGGTCCCCGACCGGTGGAGGTCGAGGACCGCGCGGGCCCCGCCCTCCGGCCAGCTCGCCACGCCGAGTCGCGAGAGACGCTTGGGCGCCCGCACCCGCTCCCCGAGCTCGGTCGTCAGGTCCTCGCGGCTGAGCTGGACCGCCGACGGGGACGCTCGGTGGTCGACGGTCGCCAGCCACTCAGGGGCCACGGTCGCCGACATCCAGAGCGACGGACACGGCGCCGTGGTCCCCAGCATCCCCCGGAAGGCGGCGAGCTGGGCAGAGGTCGAGAGCCCGTTGCCCATGAGCTGGACCTCGTCGAGGACCCAGAGGCAGTCGTTGTTGATCAGCCCGAACTCCATGGGCCAGCGGAAGCGGCTGGCCGCGAAGCCCCGGTTCAGGGCGCGGGAGAGGAGCATGTCCATCGTGCCGACCAGGATCGCGTCTCGGCCCGGCCCCCGGACCCAGTCGTCCTCGACCGCGCCGCCCATCAGCTGGAAGACGCCGAGGCCCCGTTCGAGCCCCAGCCGCTTGACCCACCCCCGCGTCGCGTCGAGGGTCTGCTCGACGAGGACCCGCATCGGCAGGCAGTAGACGAGCCGCCGGGGGGTCGTCCGACGCACCCCGGCATCGGGGTGGAAGCGGCGGCGGTAGAGCCACGCCAGGACGGCGGCGGCCGTCTTGCCTGAGCCGGTGGGCGCCCGCACGAGCGAGGGCAGCTCCGGGGCCTGCGCCAGCTGCCGCTGGTACGGGAAGGGTTCCCTCCCCGTCGCCCAGAGGAACAGTTCCCTGAAGTCCCCAGGAGCCCGCGGCCTCACCGCCACCTCCGCTCGCCCCGGCCCGGCACCTCGCACATGGAACCACGTCATGCCATGGGAGCGCAACCCCCGGGCCACGGGCCGCCATCCCCCGGCCCCCGACCGCCTGGCCCCCGGACTGCCAGCATCAGCCGCCGCTCGGCCATGGTCACCTCACCCATCCAGCCGACGTCACCGCAGCCCACGGTAGAGGCAGCCTGTGACACGGATCACAGTCCTGTGATTCCCCCGTCGGACCCCGGCGGGGCCCGTCCCGCGGCCGGAGAGGCTGACCGGGGCGCGGGGGCACCGGCGCCGCGGCACCTTCCCCTCGGTCGGGCTGGACGCCGGGCTCCGACCCAGGGCGGGGTTCCGTCGCCGCCCCCGCCCCGTCAGGGAAGGATCGCCGTCCCCGCCTCGCGCCGGTCCCAGGCCGACGTCGCGCGCCTCGTCGGTCGCCCCCCGTCAGGGAAGGATCGCCGTCCCCGCCTCGCCCCGGAGGGCCGCCAGGGCCTCTCCCAGCTCCGCGATGACCGCCCGCCCCCCGCCGGAGGCCAGGAACGAAAGGGCCGCCCGCACCTTCGGGGCCATGGAGCCGGCCCGGAACTCCCCCGCCTCAAGCAGCGCCCGGGCCTCCGCCGCCGTGAGCTGCCGCAGGTCCTCGGCCCGTGGCGTCCCGAAGCCCCGCTGGATGGCCGGGACGTCCGTGAGGATGAGGAGGACCTGGGCTCCCACGTCCCGGGCGAGGATGGCCGCCGCCAGGTCCTTGTCGACGACCCCCTCCACCCCCACCAGACGAGGCCCCTCCTCCACCACCGGCACCCCGCCCCCGCCGGCGGCGATCACCACGGCCCCCGCCGCCACCAGGTCCCGGATGACCGGCGACTCCACGATGGAGTAGGGCTCCGGGGAGGGCACCACCCGGCGCCACCCGCCGTGGGGGTCGGGCTTCAGCGCCCAGCCCCGCTCCCGGGCCAGGCGCCGGGCCTCCTCCTCGCCGTAGTAGGGGCCCACGGGCTTGGTGGGGTCGGCGAAGGCCGGGTCGTCGGGGCGGACCCGGGCGAGGGTGAGCACGGTGACGACGGGGCGCTCCATCCCCCGCTCGTAGAACACGTCACCGATGCTGACCTGCAGGAGGTAGCCGATCTGGCCCTGGCTCTCGGCCCCGCAGACGTCGAGGGGCATGGGCTGGACGAGCCCCGCCGCCGCCTCCTGCTGGAGGAGGATCCGGCCCACCTGGGGCCCGTTGCCGTGGGTGACGACCACCTCGTAGCCGGCGGCGGCGACGTCCGCCACCTGCTCGGCGGCGAAGCGGGCCTGTTCCCGCATGTGCTCCACGGTGTCCTCCTCGCCCCGGCGGAGGAGGGCGTTCCCGCCCAGGGCGACCACGACCCGCTCCACCCCGCCCCCCTACCCGAGCACCGGAGCGAGGACCTCGGCCAGGGTCGGTGAGTCCGGCAGCACCTCGAGCTCGTAGCGCACCCGCACCGCCGGCTTGGAGATGGGGATCACCCGCCGCAGGTCGATGGGGGAGGCGACCACGACGGCGTCGCAGTCGACGGCCTCGATGGTCGCTCGCAGCTCCTCGAGCTGGCCCCTGGAGTACCCCATGGCCGGCAGGACCGGCCCCACCGCGTACTCCCGGTAGGCCTCGGCGATGGTGCCCACCACCCAGGGGCGGGGGTCGACGATCTCCGCGGCCCCGTGGCGGCGGGCGGCCACGACCCCGGCACCGAAGGTCATGCCCCCGTGGGTGAGGGTGGGGCCGTCCTCCACGACGAGGACCCGCCGGCCGGCGATGACCCCGGGCTCGTCGACGCTGATCCGGCTCGCCGCCCGGATCACCGTGGCCGCCGGGTTCACCCGGCGCACCGTCTCCTCCAGGACCGCCACCTGCCCCGGAGGGGCCGAGTCCACCTTGTTGATGACCACGGCGTCGGCCATGCGCAGGTTGGCCTCCCCGGGGTGGTAGGTGGTCTCGTGGCCCGCCCGCAGGGGGTCGGCCACCACGATGTGCACGGTGGGCCGCACGAAGGGCAGGTCGTTGTTGCCCCCGTCCCACACCAGCACGTCGCCCTCGGCCTCGGCCCGGGCGAGGACCTCGGCGGTGTCCACCCCGGCATAGACCACGGTCCCCGCCGCCAGGTGGGGCTCGTACTCCTCCCGCTCCTCGACGGTCGCCCCGTACCGGTCCAGGTCCTCGAAGGAGGCGAACCGCTGGACCCGCTGGGCCGCGATGTCCCCGTAGGGCATGGGGTGGCGGACCACCACCACCCGGTGCCGGGCCTCCCGGAGGAGGCGGGCCACGGCCCGGGTGGTCTGGCTCTTGCCGGCCCCGGTGCGCACCGCGCAGACGGCCACCACCGGCACCCGGGCCTCGAGCATGGTGGCATCGGGGCCGAGCAGGACGAAGCTCGCCCCCGCCGCCAGGGCCTCGCTCGCCTTGTGCATGACGTGCTCGTGGGAGACGTCGGAGTAGGCGAAGACCACCTCGTCCACCTTGAGGTCCCGGACGAGCCGGGTGAGCTCCGCCTCGTCGTGGATGGGGATGCCCTCGGGGTAGCGGGGCCCCGCCAGCTCCGCCGGGTAGGTCCGCCCCTCGATGAAGGGGATCTGGGTGGCGGTGAAGGCCACCACGACGGCGTCGGGGTCGTCCCGGTAGACCACGTTGAAGTTGTGGAAGTCACGCCCGGCGGCCCCCATGATCAGCACCCGTCGTGGCATGTCGGCTCCTTTCGGGCGTCCCGTGGGCGGGCGGCCGCTCCCCTCCCAGGCTACCCGACGCCAGAGCACCCCCAGGCCGTCCCGTCAGTCCAGGTCCTCCCGGCGGTCGACGTCCCGGAGGGAGTCGGCGCCCGGGTCCAGGGCCCGCCAGACCTCCTCGGGGACCGCCCGGACGCCCACCGCGCGGAGGAGGGCGCGGAGGCTCCCCTCGCCCCCGGCGAGGAGCCCCCGGGCCACCGCCAGGGCCTCCCGCCTGAGGGCGCAGGGCAGGGGCCGGACGTCGTCCCCCTCGGCCAGGGCCACCGCCCCCGCCCCCGTCTCGTGGGCGTCGTCCCGGAGCTCCCGGAGGACCGCCGGAGACAGGGTGGGCATGTCTCCCCCCACCACCAGCAGCAGGGAACCCGCGGCTGCCTCCAGGCCGGCCACCACGCCCCCCAGGGGGCCCAGGTGGGGCTCGGAGTCGTGAACCAGGCGAGCGCCGGCGGGGACCGCCGGCTCCTCCCCCGGGGCCACGGCCACCAGCACCTCGTCGCAGACCTCGGCCAGCCGCGCCACGGCGTGGTCGAGGAGGGGCCGCCCCCGGAAGGGGGCGGCCAGCTTGTCGCCGCCGAACCTGGTGGCGCGGCCGCCGGCGAGGACCAGGCCCGATGTCGTCTCGGCCAGACTAGTCCTCCCGGGTGCTCGGGGTCGGGGCTGCCGGCCCGCCGGGCCCGCCCCCCGGGGAGGGCCCGTCGTCCCCCGCCGAGGGCCCGTCCCCCGCGGCGGGCCCGTCGTCCCCGCCGTGGACGAACTGCCAGCCGAACCGGCCCTTGATGCAGAGGTGCCCCAGGGTGACGTCGTGGTCCAGGGGGGAGGTGACCTTCACGATGCGACCGTCCTGCACGTGGAGGTCGAGGTTGCACCCCACACCGCAGTAGGGGCAGACGGTGCGGGTCACCGTCTGCCGGGACTCGTCCCAGGTGCCGGCCCGGCGCATCTCGTACTCCGTCCGGAAGGCCAGGGCCCCCGTGGGGCAGACCCCGATGCAGTTGCCGCAGTAGACGCAGGCCGACTCCGGCAGGGGCACGTCGAACTCGGTGGAGATCCGCGCGTCGAAGCCCCGGCCGGCTACGGCGATGGCGAAGGTGTGCTGGGCGTCCTCCCCGCAGGCCTCGACGCAGCGGTAGCAGAGGACGCAGCGGGCGTAGTCCCGGACGTAGAGGTCGTTGTCCACCTTCACCGGCTGGGCCACGGTCTCCGCGGCCTCGCCGGTGGGCGGCTCGTGGTGGCCGGCGCGGCGGCGGTCCCGCCCCGCCGCCGGTGGCGCCGGCGGGCCGTACCGGCCGGGATCGGCCCCGTACACCCCCATCCACCGGCGGAGGTCCGGCGAGGCCAGGGACAGGTCCACCGAGGAGGCCAGGAACTCCAGGACCATCCGGCGGGCGTGGCGGACGCGCTCGGTGTCGGTCCGGACGACCATGCCGGGCTCCACCTGCCGGGAGCAGGCCGGGGCCAAGACCCGCTGGCCCTCCACCTCGACGACGCAGAGACGGCAGACGTTCACCGGCGTCAGGGTCTCCAGGAAGCAGAGGGTGGGGGTCTCCACCCCCAGGGCCCGGCAGGCGTCGAGGACCGTGGAGCCCTCCGGGACCCGGGCGGGCCGGCCGTCCACCTCCAGCTCCACCGGGCGGGCCGGGAGTCCCACGGTCACCCGCACCGCCTCACCTCCCTGCTCCGAACAGGCCGAGGGTGGCGATGGCCGACTGGACGGCGTTGGCCGCCGTCTGGCCGAGCCCGCAGATGGAGGCGTCCCGCATGACCCGGGCGACCTCCCCCAGCAGGGCCAGCTCCCGCTCGGGGGAGCCCAGGGGCCGCCCGGCGGCCAGCCGGCGCAGGGCCTCCTCCTGGCGGACGGTCCCCACCCGGCAGGGGACGCACTGGCCGCAGGACTCGTCCCGGAAGAAGGCGGCGATGCGCAGGACGACGTCCTCCAGGTCCACGAGGTCGTCGAAGACCACCACCGCCCCGGAGCCCAGGGACAGGCCGGCGGCCCGGGCGTCCTCGAAGGTGAGCTTCAGGCCCAGCCCGTCGGGGCCGACGAAGGCGCCAGCGGCCCCTCCGAGGAGGACCGCCCGGAGCTGCCGGCCCTCCCGCACCCCGCCCGCCAGCTCCAGCAGCTCCCCCAGGGTGCGCCCCATCTCCAGCTCGAAGACCCCGGGGCGCTCCACGCACCCCGACACGCAGAACAGCCGGGTCCCGGTGGACTCGGGGGTCCCGGTCCCCGCGTAGGCCGCGCCCCCCACCCGCAGGACCTCCAGGACGTTCGCCAGGGTCTCCACGTTGTTGATGACGGTGGGCCGGCCGAACAGGCCGTGGGTGACGGGGAAGGGCGGCTTGTTGCGGGGCTCCCCCCGCCGGCCCTCGATGGCGTTGAACAGGGCCGTCTCCTCCCCGCAGATGTAGGCCCCGGCGCCCCGGCGCAGCTCCACGTCGAAGCGGACCCCCCGGCCCATGACGTCCTCGCCGAGGAAGCCCCGGGCCCGGGCCTGCCCGAGGGCGTTCGCCAGCCGCCGGTGCGCGAGGGGGTACTCGCCGCGGACGAAGATGAAGCCCCGCTCGGCGCCGACGGCGAACCCGGCGACGGTGAGGGCCTCGACGACGGCGAAGGGGTCGTGCTCCATGAGGAGGCGGTCCTTGAAGGTGCCGGGCTCGGATTCGTCGGCGTTGCAGATCACGTAGCGGGGGCGGGTCGGCTGCCGGGCCACCGCCTCCCACTTCGTCGCCGTCGGAAAGGCGGCGCCGCCCCGGCCCAGGAGGCGGGCGTCCCGGACCTCCCGGATCACCCCCTCGGGGCCGAGGTCCAGGGCCACCCGCAGGGCCTGGTAGCCCCCGTGGGCCCGGTAGTCGTCGAGGCTGTTGGGGTCCACGAGGCCGACCCGCCGCAGGAGCCGCAGGCCCGAGCGGTCGCCCGTGCACTGGGGCGCCGGCAGGCCGTCGGCCCGCTCCCACGGCTCGCCCGCCAGCACCCCCCGGACCCGCTCCGCGGTCACCGGACCCAGGGCCCAGCCGTGGGGGTCCTCCCCGGCGTGTTGGAACAGGGCCGCGGGCCCCCGCTCGCACAGGCCCAGGCAGGGGGAGCGGAGCCAGGTGAACGTCCCGCCCTCGGCGGGCGCCCCCGGGGGCCCCAGGGCCTCCGCCAGTCCGGCGCAGACGTCCTCCGCCCCGGCCGTGCGGCAGACGATGTCGTCGCAGACGTGGGCCACGCGGGGAGGCCGGGGGTCCAGAGAGAGCAGGCCGTGGAAGCTGGCCACGCCGTAGGCCTCCGCCGGCGGCACCGCGAGACGCTCGCACACGTAGCCCAGGCCGCCCCGGCTCAGGAAGCCCACCCGCTCCTGGAGGGCCCAGAGGGCCGGCAGCAGCAGGTGGCGGCGCTGCCGACCCCGGGCGGCGCCCACGGCCACGTGGAGGTCCACCTCCCGGCGGGGGCCACCCTCCCAGCCGCCCTCCGGGGGACCGAGGACGGCGTCCACGGCGGCCCGCTCGGCCTCCGTGGGGGCGGCCCTCATCAGGCGCAGGTCCACCCGCGACCCCCGCGCCGCCGGAGCCGTCGGCCCCGGCTCACCGGCCACCCCCGGCCGCGGCCACGGGCCGGGCCACCTTCTCGATGCGGACGGCGCTGGCCTTGAACTCGGACGTCCCCGACTTCGGGTCCCAGGCCTCGACGGTGAGGACGTTGGTGTTCACCTCGTCGGGGAAGTGGAAGGTCATGAAGGCGAGGCCCGGCCGGAGGCTGGGGTCGAAGCGGACTGGCGCCACGACCGAGCCCCGCCGGGAGACCACCCGGACCACCTCCCCCTCGGCCAGGCCGTAGCGGGCGCCGTCCTCGGGGGAGAGGTCCACCGTCTCCCCCCGCCGCAGGGGGGAGCGGTACCGCCCCGACTGGACGCCGGTGTTGAACGAGTCCAGGCGTCGCCCGGTGGTGAGGCGGATGGGGAACTCCTCGGTCAGCTCGTCCACGGGCGGCTCGAAGGCCACCGGCGAGAAGGGGGCCCGGGGCCCCCGGCGCGCCTCGTCCTCCTCCCAGAGCCTCCCGTGGAGGAACTTGGTCCCGGGGTGAGACTCGTCGGGGCAGGGCCACTGGATGCCTCCCAGCTCCTCCAGGCGCCGGTAGCTCATGCCGGCGTGGATGGGCGAGAGGGACCGCAGCTCGTCCCAGGCGGCCTCGGCCGTCACCTCCCCCCAGTCCCGGCCCAGGCGCCTCGCCATCTGGGCCAGGATCCAGAGGTCGTCCCGGGCCTGCCCGGGGGGCTCCAGGGCCTTGCGGACCCGCTGGACCCGCCGCTCGCTCGAGGTCACGGTCCCCTCGGCCTCGCACCAGGCGGCCGCGGCGGGGAGCACCACATGGGCCAGCTCGGCCGTCCGGGTCATGAAGATGTCCTGGACCACGAGGGTCTCGAGCCCCCGCAGGAGCCGCTCGGCCCGGGCCGCGTCGGCTTCCGACTGGGCGGGGTTCTCGCCGATCACGTAGAGGGCGGTGAGCTCCCCCCGCTCCATGGCCTCGAACATCTGCGTGAGGTGCCAGCCCCGGACCGGGGGGATCGCGCAGTCCCAGGCCCGCTCGAACCTCGCCCGGGCCTCGGGGTCCTCGACGTCCTGGAAGCCCGGGAGGCGGTTCGGCAGGGCCCCCATGTCCCCGCCGCCCTGGACGTTGTTCTGGCCCCGCAGGGGGTTCAGGCCGCTGCCGTAGCGGCCCACGTGGCCGGTGAGGAGGGCCAGGTTGATGAGGGCGAGGACGTTGTCCACGGCGTTGTGGTGCTCGGTGATCCCCAGGGTCCAGCAGATCTGGGCCCGGTCGGCCCTGGCGTAGGCGTGGGCGAGGTCGCGGATCACCCGGCCCGGCACCCGGGTCAGCCGCTCGGCCTCCTCCAGGGTGTAGGGCTCCACGGCCTCCCGGTAGGCCTCGAAGCCGGTGGTGGCCCGCTCGATGAACGTGCGGTTCGCCAGGCCGGCGGCGATGATCTCCCGGCCGATGGCGTTGGCCAAGGCGATGTCGGAGCCCACGTCCAGGCCGAGCCACACGTCGGCGAACTGGGCGGAGCTGGTGCGCCGGGGGTCCACGGCGTACAGCCGCGCCCCGGCCCGGACCCCCCGCAGGACGTGGTGGAAGAAGATGGGGTGGGTCTCGCGGGCGTTGGAGCCCCAGAGGACGATGAGGTCGGTGTGCTCGATCTCCTCGTAGGAGCTGGTCCCGCCCCCCGCTCCGAACACCGTGGCCAGACCGACCACGCTCGGGGCGTGTCAGGTGCGGTTGCAGCTGTCGATGTTGTTGCTGCCCAGGGCCTGCCGGAGGAACTTCTGGGCCAGGAAGTTCACCTCGTTGGTGGCCTTGGAGCAGCTGAACAGCCCGACCCCCCGGCCCCCGTTCCGCTCCACGGCCGCCCTGAGGCCCGCCGCCGCCCGGTCCAGGGCCTCCTCCCAGGCGGCGGGCCGCAAGACGTCGCCGTCGCGGACCAGGGGCTCGGTGAGCCGACCACGGTCCCTCGGCATCCGCGCTCCCTTCCCTCGGGCCTCCCCGATTCTATGCTTCGGGCCACGCGGGCCCCGGGCCCTCACCCGGCCACCCGCTCGGGGTGGGCGTAGACGTTGAACCGCCCGTCCCGGACGAAGCCGATCAGCGTCATCCCCAGGCTCCGGGCCGCCTCCACGGCGAGGCTGGTGGGGGCCGACACGGCCGCCACCACCGGGACCCCGGCCAGGGCCGCCTTCTGGACGATCTCGAAGGAGACCCGCCCCGAGACCAGGAGGACCCGGTCGGAGAGGGGCAGCCGGCCCGCCAGGAGGGCCGCCCCCACCACCTTGTCCACGGCGTTGTGGCGCCCCACGTCCTCCCGGAGGTCGAGGAGGGTCCCGGCGGGGTCGAACAGGCCCGCCGCGTGGAGGCCCCCGGTGGCCTCGAAGACCCGCTGGGCGGCCCGCAGACGCCCGGGCAGGCCCCGGATGACCTGGGCCTCCACCACCGGCCCCGGGGGGAGGCGGCCACAGCGGACCTCCACGTCCTGCAGGGAGGCCCTGCCGCACACCCCGCAGCTCGCCGTGGCGGCGAAGTTCCGCCGGACCCGGGCGGGGTCGAGGGGCGCCGCCAGACGCACGGTGACGACGTTGTAGTGCTGCTCCTCCGGGGCGAGGTCCTCGCAGTAGCTCACCTGGGCCACGTCGTCCCGGCCGTGGATCAGCCCCTCCGCCAGCAGGAATCCCACGGCCAGGTCGAAGTCGGCGCCGGGGGTGCGCATGGTGACCGCCACGGGGAAGGCCTCCTGGCCAGGGCCGCCGGCCCGGATCTCCATGGGCTCCTCGGCGGCCAGGCGGTCGGGGCGCTCCCCCCTCGCCCCGACCGCCACGGCCACCACGCGGGCGCTGGCCACGGTGCGCCGGACCGGCCCCGTCGCTCGCGCCATGGGCTCATTATCCGATCTTCCAGGTGCACTTTGGAAGCCCGTCCCGACGGCCCGGGGGCCGGAACTCCCGGTCACGCCGGACCCCTCCGCCTCCACCGCCGGGGCCGCCCCGTCCGGTATGCTGCCGGTCCCCGGCCCAGCTCGCAGGCCACGAGGACCGTGAACAGCTCGTCCGAGATCGCGCGGGAGGCCCACCTCCGGCCCATCCTGGAGGTGGCGGCCGGCGCCGGCCTGGAGGAGGCCGAGGTCGAGGCCTACGGCCGGTACCGGGCCAAGGTGGACCCCTCCGTCCTGGAGCGCCTGGCGGGCCGGCCCGACGGCAGGGTCGTCATCACCACCGCCATCACGCCCACCCGGGCCGGGGAGGGGAAGACCACCACCTCCATCGGTCTCGTCCAGGGCCTGGGCAGGCTCGGCAGGCGGGCCGCCCTCTGCCTGCGGGAGCCCTCCATGGGCCCCGTCTTCGGCATCAAGGGCGGGGGCACGGGGGGCGGCCGGGCCCAGGTGGTGCCGGCGGAGGAGATCAACCTCCACTTCAACGGCGACTTCCACGCCGTGGCGGCCGCCCACAACCTCCTGGCGGCCGCCCTCGACGCCTCCCTGTACCACGGCAACCCCCTGGCCATCGACCCCGCCACCGTCACCTGGCCCCGCTGCCTGGACGTGAACGACCGGGCCCTCCGCCACGTCGTCGTGGGCCTGGGGGGCCGGGCCCACGGGGTCCCCCGGGAGTCCGAGTTCGTCATCACCGCCGCCTCGGAGGTGATGGCCATCCTCGCCCTCGCCTCCGACGTCTCCGACCTGCGGGCCCGCCTGGGGCGGATCGTCGTGGCCGAGACCCGGGACGGCCGACCGGTCACCGCCGAGGACCTCCGGACGGCGGGGGCCATGACCGTCTTGCTGCGGGATGCCCTCCGGCCGAACCTGGTCCAGACCCTGGAGGGGCAGCCGGTCCTCGTCCACGCCGGCCCCTTCGGCAACATCGCCCACGCCAACAACTCCATCCTGGCCGACCGGGTCGCCATGAAGCTCGCCGACTACGTGGTCACGGAGTCGGGCTTCGGCTCGGACCTGGGACTCGAGAAGTTCTGCCACATCGTCTGCCCCGCGGCGGGGATCCGCCCCTCGGCGGCGGTGGTGGTGGCGAGCGTCCGGGCCCTGAAGTCCCACGGCGGCCTGGCCTTCGGCGACCTGGCCGGCGAGGACCTGGAGGCCCTGAAGCGGGGCGTGGAGAACCTGGCCGCCCACGTGGAGATCGTGCGGGCCTTCGGGCTGCCGGCGGTGGTGGCGGTGAACCGCTTCCCCACCGACACCGACCGGGAGCTCGCCCTCGTCCAGGAGCTGGCCATGGAGGTGGGGGCCGAGCGGGTGGTGTGCTCCGAGGCCTTCGCCCGGGGCGGCGAGGGGGCCCTGGAACTCGCCGAGGCCGTCCTGGAGGCCTGCGACCGGGGGAGCGGCTTCCGTCCCCTCTACCCGCCCGGCACGCCCCTGCGGGACCAGATCGAGACCATCGCCACCCGCCTCTACGGCGCCGACGGAGTGGACTTCCTCCCCCAGGCCGAGCGGGACCTGGAGCGCCTCCACGCCCAGGGCCTGGGGAGCGTGCCCGTCTGCATGGCCAAGACCCACCTGTCCCTCTCCCACGACCCCGCGCTCCTGGGGCGCCCCCGGGGGTTCCGGCTGCCGGTACGCCAGGTCGTCCCCGCGGCCGGGGCCGGGTTCGCCGTCGCCCTCTGCGGGGACATGCAGCGCATGCCGGGCCTCGGCCGCGAGCCCGCCTTCACCCGGGTCGACGTCGACGCGTCCGGGCGCACGGTGGGGCTGGCGTAACGACCCTCCGCTGCGCCGACGGGCCCGCGTGGCAGGCCGAGGAGATCTACCTGCGTCTCCTGGGCGTCGGTCAAGCCGTTGACGTCGTCGTCGTGGCCCCGGAGGACCTGGAGCGGTGCCGGGGATCCCACGCCCTCGTCGTGGGCACCGCGCTCAGGGAGGGTCGGGTCGTCTATGCCTCCTGAGCGGAGGCCCCCCGACGACCCCGTGGAGTGGCTCAACCGGGCCAGGAGCAACCCAACGGGCCAGGACCCGACTCCCGGGCGGGCCTGCTGCCCGCCCGGCCCTCCGCCACCCGGTGCCCGGCGCTACATCCGGGGGCGGCGCTTCTCGGGGTCGTAGATGGGCAGGGGAGCGACGGTCGCCGGCACCGTGTCCCCGTCCATGGCCACCTCGACGACCTCGCCCTCCCGGGCCCGGTCGGCCCGGAGCACGGCCAGGCCGATGACGCCGAACCGGGGGCTCCTGGTGGGGCTGGTGAGGACCCCCCGGCTCGCCCTCCGCCGTCACCGTCGCCCCGTACTCGGGGACCTCCTCCCCCGCCAGGCGGAGCGTCTTGAAGCGGCTGGGCGGATCCGCGGCGACCTGCCGCAGCCGTTCCTTGCCCAGGAACTCCCCCGGCCCGTCCAGGGCGACCAGGCGGTCCATGGAGAAGTCAAAAGGGGTCCGCCGGTGCGGCTCGTAGTCGTAGCCCTCGACGACGAGCCCCGCCTCGATCCGACAGATCTCCACGGCCGCGGTGCCGAAGGGCCTGGCCCCGGCGGCGACCAGGACCTGCCACAGGTCGGGCGCGTGCTCGGGCCGGGTGAACAGCTCGTAGCCGAGCTCGCCCCCGAAGCCGGTCCGCGACGGCCAGACCGGGACACCGCCCACCCGGACGGGCTCCGGCACGAACCGGAAGTAGCGCAGGCCCGAGAGGTCCACCTCGGTCAGGGGCTGGAGGAGGTCCCGCGACCGGGGCCCCTGGAGGCCCAGGTTCGGCATGGCCGCCGTGGCCTCCTCGACCTCCACGTCCGTGCCCGCGGTGACCTCGGCGAAGAACCCGGCGTGCTCCGGGGTGTTCGTCATCACCCAGGCGTGGTCGTCGGCGAGCTTGAAGACGGTCCCGTCGTCCACCATCAGGCCCTGCGGGTCGAGGAAGGGCATACGCCGTCCTTGAACCGTCGTTCAAGTCCCCCGGTGGGGCGTCGGCGCCGGGACCCGGGTCCGGGCGGCCAGCCGCAGCAGGCGACCCACCGTCCCGTGGCCGTGGCGGGCCAGACGGGGGGCGAGCACGATGAACAGCTGCGCCGTCACGAGGGCGTCGTCCAGGGCGTCGTGGGGGCTCGCCACCGGGACTCCGGACCGCCGGGCCGCCGCCTGCAGCGCGTAGCGTCCCCGGGGCCCCACCTCACCCTCCGCCCGGTCCAGGGCCACCGCCAGGCGCTGCACGTCCAGGGTCCGCCGCCGCCACCGCCAGGCGGCGCCGAAGACCTGCCCCAGGAAGGCGAGCTCCACGTCGGCGCACCAGGCGAGGAGGTACCGGCCGGCCAGGGCATCCCGGAGCTCCCCCTGGACCTCGGCCATGGGCGGCGCTCCGGCCAGGTCCCCGGGCCGGAGCCCGTGGACGACCTGGGAGCGGGGCGAGGGGGCCACCGCCGGGCGGACCAGACGACCCAGGGCCTCCCCCACCACGACGCGGCCCGCCCGCACCGGCACCACGCCGAAGGCCACGACGGCGTCCCGCCGCGGGTCCAGGCCGGTGGTCTCGAAGTCCAGGGCGGCGAACTCCGCCTCCCCCCAGGGGGCCCGCCGGGTGGCCCGGGGCCCAGGGGGCAGGGACCCGACGACCCGCCGGACGCCTACCGCCGGCAGTGGAGGACCTCCGCCTCGGTGACGATCACGTCCACCGGGACGTCCCCCGGCCCGGCGGGGACCTCGTCCACGAGCTGGGCGGCGAAGCAGATCCCGACCCGGAGGGCCTCGGGCCGGGTGGCCCCCAGGAGTCGGTCGAAGTGGCCACCGCCGTAGCCCACCCGGTACCCCCGCCGGTCGAAGGCGAGGCCGGGGACGACGACGGCGTCGAGCTCCTCGGGGGTGAGGACCTCGCCGTCCACGGGCTCCAGCGCGCCGAAGGGCGCCCGGCGAAGCGGGTCGCCGGGCCGGAACGTGCGGGCCTCCATGGCTCGCCCCTCGACCCTGGGCAGGGCGACCCGCCGGCCCTCCCCGGCCAGCCCCTGGACGATCGGGCCCGTCGGCACCTCCGAGCCGAAGGAGGAGAACACCAGGACGGTCCGGGCGGGGGAGAGCTCGGGCAACGCGAGGAGCCGGGCGGCCACCGCCGCCCCCGCCCGCTCGCGCTCCTCGGGGGCCAGGGCGTCCCGCAGGGCTCGGGCCCGGGCTCGGAGGGCCCGCTTGGCCGCCCGCAGCTCACCGGGGGTCACGGCCGGCCACCGAGGGCGGGCAGCACCTCCCGGGCGATGAGCTCGATGCGGTCCGCCGGTCCCGCGGCGACCAGCACCGCCCAGGCCGCCCCGCTGGCCGCCAGGCCGTCCAGGAAGGCGACGAGGGACGGGACGCTGCCCACCCAGATGTTCGTCTCCTGCATCCCCCTGGCCGCCCGGGCCTCCAGCAGCCGGCCCGCCTCCCGGTCGTCCTCCCCCACCAGGACGATCCCGGCCCAGGTGGGCTCGGCCCGGCGGCCGGCCTCCCGGGCCGCCTCCCGCAGCACGCCGGCCTTGCGGGCGAACTCGGGTACGTGCATCCCCCAGCCGTTCCAGGCGTCGGCCACCTGGCCCGCCAGGCGGACCACGGCATCGGCCTGGCCTCCCACCCAGACCGGCGGCCCGCCGGGCTGGACGGGGGGCGGCACGAGGGGGCCGCGCATGGCGGGCACGAAGTCGCCGCCCGGCCACGCCTCCCCCCGGAACAGGGCCTTCACGGCCCCCACGGTCTCCACCAGGTGGGCCCGGCGCTCCTTCACGCCCATGACGGGGAAGCCGTACGCGTCGTGCTCGGGGCGGTCGATGGGGTCGCCCGTGCCGATGCCCAGCACCATCCGCCCCCCGCTCATGAGGTCGAGGTTGGCGGCCATCTTGGCCACCAGGCCGGCCGGTCGGAGGCCGGCCCGGGTCACCAGGGTGCCCAGGGACACCTGGCGGGTGGTCGCCGCCACCGCCCCCAGCACGGCGAAGGCCTCCAGGGAGGGACGGTCGGGGGGCGCCCCCGGCGGGAAGAAGTGGTCGAAGACGAAGAGCCCGTCGAAGCCCAGGGCCTCGGCCCGCCGGGCGACGTCCAGGACCCTGGCCGGGTCCCCCGAGAACAGCGGCAGGACCAGGCCCACCTTCACGCGGTGCCCACCTCCAGGGCCAGGGCCGCCGCCCCCACGGCGCCGGCGTCGGGGCCGAGGGCCGCCGGGAGGAGGGGCACCTCGGGACGGTGGTCGGGGGCCTCGACGGCCTCCCGGAAGGCCGCCCGCGCCGGGCCCAGGAGCAGGTCGCCGGCCTCGGCGACCCCGCCCCCCACCAGCACCACCTCGGGGTCCAGGATGTTCACGAGGCCGGCGATCCCCTCCCCCAGCCGCCGACCGACCTCGGTGAGGATGGCCACCGCCGCCGGGTCCCCCCGCCGGGCCGCCTC
>CAYVCH010000019.1:0-19664 GCA_964449755.1 uncultured Actinomycetes bacterium | reverse complement strand
CAGCTGCAGGGCCTCGACGCTCATCGCCCCAGACGATAGGGAACGGCCGTTCGGGCCTCAGTGACGCCCCTCACATGCAGGGCCCCCGGTCGGGGGATTTTCGGCCGCAGCGGGGGGACGGTCCACACAGCGGGGAGCCGACTCGCTCCGCTTCTCCCGGCGCGGTGGCCGCCCCCCGGAGGCGCTCACCGGCGGTACCGCCCGACGCCCGGGCCCCTGGCTCCCCGCTCGCCGGATGCGTTCACCGGCGGTACCGCCCCGCCTGGCTCCCCGCGCCCCCAGCCGCGGTCACGGCCACCAGGGCCGGCGGCGGC
Source organism: uncultured Actinomycetes bacterium (assembly GCA_964449755.1). Classification (GTDB taxonomy): domain Bacteria; phylum Actinomycetota; class UBA4738; order UBA4738; family HRBIN12; genus CAYVCH01. The sequence goes on along the minus strand of CAYVCH010000019.1, from coordinate 19,350 downwards.
GGAGGGGAAGGGGCCGCCCGCGGGACGCCAGACGGGACCGGGCCCGCCGGAGGGCCGCCGCCTACGGGTCGTAGGCGAGCTGCGGGCGGAGCCAGCGCTCGGTCTCGGCCACCGCCTGGCCCTTGCGCCGGGCGTAGTCCTCGACCTGGTCTCGGCCGATGCGGCCCACGTTGAAGTAGCGGGCCGCCGGGTGGTGGAGGTAGAGGCCGGCCACGGAGGCGGGGGGGAGCATGGCGCAGCTCTCGGTGAGGCGGAGGCCCACCCGGCCGGCGTCGAGGAGGTCGAAGAGCCGCCGCTTCTCGCTGTGGTCGGGGCAGGCGGGGTAGCCGAAGGCCGGCCGGATCCCCCGGTAGGCCTCGGCGATCAGGTCCTCCAGGGACATCGGGGGGCCCGTCTCGTACCAGGCCCGGCGGACCTGCTCGTGGAGGTACTCGGCGAAGGCCTCGGCCAGGCGGTCGGCCAGGGCCTTCACCATGATCGCGTGGTAGTCGTCGTGCTCGGCCTCGAAGCGGGCCACGAGCTCGTCGGCGCCGAGGCCGGCGGTGACGGCGAAGGCCCCAACGTGGTCCCGGAGACCCGTCTCGGCCGGCGCCACGTAGTCCGCCAGGCAGCGGTTGGGGCGGCCGTCCCCGTGGTCCGCCTGCTGGCGCAGCATGGGGAAGCGCATGCCGCCGTCGAGGACGATATCGTCGCCCTCGGCGGCGGCCGGCCAGAACCCGTACACGCCCCGGGCCCGCAGGGCGCCCTCCTCGGCGATCTCGTCCAGAAGCTCCTGGGCCCGCTCGTACAGCTCCCGGGCGGCGGCCCCGTGGCGGGGGTGGTCGAGGATGGCGGGGAAGCGCCCCTTCAGCTCCCAGGCGGTGAAGAAGAAGGTCCAGTCGATGTAGCGGCGGAGGGTCGCGAGGTCCGCCTCCACCACCCGGGCCCCCACGAAGGGGGGCGCCGGCAGGTCCTCGGGACGCCAGGCGATGGGGACGCGGTTCGCCCGGGCCCGCTCCAGGGGGAGGAGGGGGGCGGCGGCGCGCTCCGCGTGGAGCCGCCTGAGCCGCTCCTGCTCCGAGCGGTTCTCCCGGTCGAGGCGGGCCCGCCGCTCCGGGTCCAGCAGGTCCGAGACGACCCCCACCACCCGGGAGGCGTCGGGGACGTAGACGGTGGCCTGGCTGTACTCGGGGGCGATGCGCAGGGCCGTGTGCTGGCGGGAGGTCGTGGCGCCCCCGATCAGCAGGGGCAGCTCCATGCCTCGCCGCTCCATCTCCCTGGCCACGTGGACCATCTCGTCCAGGGAGGGGGTGATGAGACCGGAGAGGCCGACGGCGTCGCAGCCCTCGGCCACGGCGGTGTCCAGGATCCGGTCGGCGGGCACCATGACGCCGAGGTCGATGACCTCGTAGCCGTTGCAGCCGAGGACCACGCCCACGATGCCCTTGCCGATGTCGTGGACGTCTCCCTTCACGGTGGCCAGCACGAGCTTGCCCTTGCTCCGGAGGGCGCCCGAGCGCTCCTGGCCCTCGTGCATGAAGGGCTCGAGGTAGGCCACGGCCCGCTTCATGGCGCGGGCGCTCTTCACCACCTGGGGGAGGAACATCTTGCCCTCGCCAAACAGGTCTCCCACGACCTTCATGCCCTCCATGAGGGGGCCCTCGATCACCTTCAGGGGCGCCCCGTAGTGCTTGCGGGCCTCCTCGACGTCCTCCTCGATGAAGTCCACGATGCCGTGGACGAGGGCGTGGACGAGGCGCTCCTCGACGGTCCCCTCCCGCCACGCCAGGTCCTGCGCCCGTCGGGTCGCCTCCCCCCGCACGGTCGCGGCGAAGGTCACCATGCGCTCGGTGGCGTCGGGGCGGCGGTTGAAGATCAGGTCCTCCACCCGCTCCAGGAGGTCCGCCGGGATGTCTTCGTACAGCACGAGCTGGCCGGCGTTGACGATCCCCATGTCCAGGCCGGCCCGGATGGCGTGGTAGAGGAAGGCCGCGTGGATGGCCTCCCGGACGGCGTCGTTGCCCCGGAACGAGAAGGACAGGTTCGAGATGCCGCCGGAGACCTTGGCCCCGGGGCAGCGCTCCTTGATCAGGCGGGTGGCCTCGATGAAGGCCCTGGCGAACTCGTTGTGCTCCTCCATCCCGGTGGCGATGGCCAGGACGCCGGGGTCGAGGATGACGTCCTCCGGCGCGAAGCCCGCCTCCTGGGTGAGGAGCCGGTAAGCGCGCTCGCAGATGGCGACCTTCCGCTCGACGGTCTCGGCCTGCCCCTGCTCGTCGAAGGCCATGACCACGACGGCCGCCCCGTAGCGCCTGATGCGCCTGGCCTTGGCCAGGAAGTCCTCCTCGCCCTCCTTCAGGCTGATGGAGTTCACCACCCCCTTGCCCTGGAGGCCCTTGAGGCCGGCCTCGATGACCGACCACCGCGAGCTGTCGATCATGATCGGGACCCGAGCGATCTCGGGCTCCGTGGCCACCAGGTTGAGGAAGGTGGTCATGGCCCGCTCCGCGTCCAGCAGGTCCGCGTCCATGTTGACGTCGATGAGGTTCGCGCCGCCCCGCACCTGCTCCAGGGCCACCTCCAGGGCGCCCTGGAAGTCGCCGCCCTCCACCAGGCGGCGGAACCGCCTGGAGCCCGTGACGTTCGTGCGCTCCCCCACCGTCACGAACCCCGTGTCGGGACGGATCACGAAGGGCTCCAGGCCGCTGAAGCGGGTGAACCGCTGGGGAGGCGGGGGCGTGCGCGGCGGCAGGCCCTCCACCGCGGCGCGGATGGCCCGGATGTGGTCGGGGCCGGTGCCGCAACAGCCACCCAGGATGTTCGCCAGGCCGGCCTCGGCGAACTCCCGGAGGTAGTGGCAGGTGACGTCGGGCCGCTCGTCGTAGCCCCCGAAGGCGTTGGGCAGGCCGGCGTTCGGGTAGCAGCTCGTGTACACGGGGGCCACCGCCGCCAGGGCCTCCAGGTGGGGCCGCATCTGGGCCGCTCCCAGGGAGCAGTTCACTCCGACGCTGAAGGGCTGGGCGTGCTCGACCGAGATCCAGAAGGCCTCGACGGTCTGGCCCGAGAGGGTGCGGCCGCTCCGGTCGACCACGGTGACCGAAAGCATCAGGGGGACCTGGGGGGCCACGTCCCTGGCGGCGGCGATGGCGGCCTTCGCGTTCAGCGTGTCGAAGATGGTCTCCACGAGGAGCAGGTCCACGCCGCCGTCCACGAGCCCCCGGATCTGGACGGCGTAGGCCTCGCAGAGGTCATCGAAGGTGAGGGCCCGGTAGGCGGGATCGTTCACCCGGGGGGACAGGGAGAGGGTCTGGTTCGTGGGCCCGACGGAGCCGGCCACGAAACGGTCGGCGAAGCTCCGGCAGGCCCGGCGGGCGACCTCGGCACCCGCCCGGTTCATCTCGTAGGCGAGCCCCTCCAGCTGGTAGTCGGACTGGGACACGGCGTTCGCGTTGAAGGTGTTCGTCGTGACGATGTCGGCCCCGGCCTCCAGGTAGGCGCGGTGGATGGCCTCGACCGCGTCGGGGCGGGTCAGGTTCAGCAGGTCGTTGTTGCCCCGCAGGTCCACGGGGTGGTCACGGAAGCCCTCGCCCCGGAAGTCGGCCTCGGAGAGGCCCAGGCCCTGGATGGCGGTGCCCATGGCCCCGTCGAGCACCAGGATCCGCCCCGCGAGCAGCCGCTCCAGCCGCTCGCGGGGAGCCTCCGCGGCCCCCGCGTTGCCCCCAGGCGTCCTCCGGGCCCCGGTCGTGGGCGCGTCAGGCCGGGGGGCGGGCGTGGGGACGGCCGTGGGGACCGACATCGGCCCACGATGCTACCGGCCGAGCCCGGAGGTGACCAGAGGTCAGTCAGGGGAGCGGGTCTGCCGGTAGGGGATGAAGTGCTACTTTACAGATGGCAACGGAGTGAAGCGCTCGCCCCGGGGGAAGCATGCGGACGGTCCTCCCGAAGGTGGTGCGAGGTCCCGGCGCGCCGGGGCGTCGCCGCCGGCCGCCCCGCCGTCCGTGGGAGCGGAGCTGGCGGGAGGTCCCGCTGGCGGCGGTGGCGGTCGTGGAGGAGGCCGGGGAGGGTGGCCCGCGGCTGCGCGTGGGCCTGGCGCCCATCGAGTCCGGCCGGGTCGTGGTGGGCCGGGCCCTCCGGGGCGCCCTGGAGGGCGACCCGGTGGGGGAGGAGGGGTGGCGGGCGGGGGTGGGCCCCGTGCGAGCCGCCCTGCGGGGCTCCGTGCCGGTGACCTGGTCGGTGGCGCGCGAGGGGGAGCTGCTGCGGCGGGCGGTGGGAGGTGGGCGGCGCCAGTGGAGCCGGGGGAGCATCGACGTCCGGGCGCTCGTGGCCGTCCTCGAGGGTCTACGGGCGGGGTCGGAGGCCCTCTCCCCTCCGGCCGAAGACCCCTCGGGTCTGCTGGAGACGGCGCGGCGCTACCGGGTGCCCCACGACGGCCTGTCCGATCCCCTCGACCGGGCCCTGGCCGTCGCCCAGCTCCTCCTCGTGGTGGCCACGAAGCTGGAGGCCCACGGCCGTGGCTCAGTCCGGGACCTCCTGCGTGCCAGCCGGGGTGCCGGACCGGCCCGGTCGGGGTAGCCTGCCTCCGTGGCGAGACCGACCACGGGCCTGCGCCCCCTCGACGACCTCATGGGCGGCCTGCGCATCGGGGACAACGTCCTGTGGCAGACCGACGAGGGCTCGACGGTGGACCCCTTCGTGTCGGCCTTCGTGGGAGCCTCCCGGGCGGCGGGGCTCGTCTACGTGAGCTTCCATGTCTCCCCCGGGGCGGTGCTCGACCGCCTCCGCAGGGAGTGGGACGCCCGCGGGTTCCTGCTGGTGGACTGCTTCACCGATGGCCTGGGCCGGGGAGATCCCACCTTCGCCCGCTTCTACCGCTCCCGCCGCGCCCGGACGGTCCGGGTGGCGCGGATCCCGGAGCCGGGGAACCCGAGCCAGGTGCGAGAGGTCCTGGCGGAGATCGAGGAGGCCCGCGGCCCCGGCGCGCGGTACGTGTTCGACAGCCTGACCGGGATGGAGCAACTGTGGGGGGCCCGGGCGGCCCTGGACTTCTTCCTCCGCTCCTGCCCCAGGCTGTACGACCTGCGGACCGTCGCCTACTGGCTGGTGGAGCTGAAGGCGCACCGGGCCGCCTTCCTGTCTCGCCTGGGCCACGTCACCCAGGTGGTCCTGGCCCTGCAGGCGGGGGAGGACGGCCAGGTCCTGAGGGTGGTGAAGGCGGAGGGCCGGCCCGAGGTTCCAGGACGGCAGGCGCGGTTCACCTTCGCGGGGGGCCGGGCCCGCGTGTCCCACGAGCCCGTCCGGGCCCGGGAGCGGGTGGGGCGGCTCCTCCGGGGACAGCGCCTCGCTCGGGGGCTTTCCCAGGCGGAGTTCGCCCGGCGGGTCGGGGTCAGCCCCAGTGCCCTCTCCCAGGCCGAGCGGGGCCGCATCGGCCTGTCCGCGGAGACGTTGCTCCGGGCCTGGGAGGCCCTGGGGCTTCCCTTCGGGGCCACCCTCGAGCCGGGGGCGGCCCCCTACCAGGTGGCCCGGCGGGGGACCCGGCGGAGTGGGCGGCCGGCCCCGGGGCTCACCGTCGAGGAGGTGGTCCGGGCCTCCGGAGGGACCCGCGTGTACCAGGTGGCGGTGGCGCCCGGGGCGGCGGGCCGGCGGCCCCCCTTCGCCACGAAGCGGGAGGAGGTCCTCCTGGTCCAGGCCGGTGTCATCGAGGTCCGGGTGGGGCAGGCCCGGGAGACCCTGCACGCGGGGGACGCGCTCGTGCTGTCGGCCGAGCCCGTGTCGGGGTGGCGGAACCCCGGACCCGAGGAGGCCCGGGCCCTCTGGATGGTCCTGGGGTAGCGCCCCCGGCCGGAGGGCGGCGCCGGGGCCGGCCCCTCGCCTCCCGGACCCGGCGGGGCCGGGCTTCCCGACGGGCAGCCTGAGCGGGCGGTCCGGGCCGCGGCGTGTCCGGGGCCGACGCGCGCGCTACCATCGGTGGGGGAAGGCAAGCGTGGCGCGAGCCCCACGAGGAGGAGGCTGATCGGCCGGGCGCGCCGGCCGGCAACCCGATGACCAAGGCCGTCGAGGAAAGGCAGCGGGTCGTCGTCCGCTTCGCGGGCGACTCCGGCGACGGCATGCAGCTCACGGGAGACCGGTTCACCACCGCCACGGCGGTCCTCGGCAACGACCTGGCCACCCTCCCGGACTTCCCGGCCGAGATCCGGGCCCCGGCGGGGAGCGTCCACGGGGTCTCGGCCTTCCAGATCCAGTTCGCCTCGGAGGACGTCACGACCCCCGGGGACCACCCGAACGTGCTGGTGGCGATGAACCCGGCCGCCCTGAAGGCGAACCTCGGGATGCTCGAGCGGGGGGCCACGGTCATCGTGAACGAGGACGCCTTCACCCCGAGGAACCTGGAGCGGGCCGGCTACACCTCGGACCCCCTCTCCGACGGCACCCTCGACGGCCACCAGGTCTACCGGGTCCCCATGACCACCCTCACGCTGCGGGCCACGGAGCACCTGGGCCTGACCAAGAAGGAGGCCGAGCGGTCGAAGAACATGTTCGCCCTGGGCCTGGTGTCGTGGATGTACGGGCGGCCCACGGAGGTCACCCTGGCCTGGCTGGAGCGGCGCTTCGCCGGCAAGCCGGCCATCCTCGAGGCCAACGTGGCGGCCTTCAAGGCCGGCTACAACTTCGGCGAGACCACCGAGCTGTTCGCCCACGCCTATCGGGTGAGGCCGGCGCCGGCTGCGCCCGGGCTGTACCGGAACGTCTCGGGCACGCAGGCCCTGGCCTGGGGCCTGGTGGCGGCGAGCGAGCGGAGCGGCCTGCCCCTGTTCTACGCGAGCTACCCCATCACCCCCGCCTCGGAGCTGCTCCACGAGCTGTCCCGGCTGAAGAACTTCGGCGTGCGGACCCTCCAGGCCGAGGACGAGATCGCCGCGGCCAACGTGGCCCTGGGGGCGGCCTTCGTGGGCCACCTCGGCGTCACCGGCACGAGCGGGCCGGGCATGGACCTGAAGGCCGAGACCATCGGCCTGGCCGTGGCCCTGGAGCTGCCCATGGTGGTCGTGGACGTGCAGCGGGCCGGCCCCTCCACCGGGATGCCCACGAAGACGGAGGCCGCCGACCTGCTGATGGCCATGTTCGGCCGGCACGGGGAGTCGCCCCTGCCCATCGTGGCGGCGGCCTCCCCGGCCCACTGCTTCGACGCCGCCATCGAGGCGGTGCGCATCGCGGTGCGGTACCGGACACCCGTGATCCTGCTGTCCGACACCTTCCTGGCCAACTCCTCAGAGCCCTGGCGCCTCCCCGACCTGGAGCAGCTGCCGGCCATCGACCCCGCCTTCGCCACCGGGCCCGGTGCCGACCGGCAGTTCCTGCCGTACCTCCGGGACGAGCGCCTGGCCCGTCCCTGGGCGGTCCCCGGAACCCCGGGGCTGCAGCACCGCATCGGGGGCCTGGAGAAGGAGGACGGCACCGGGAACATCAGCTACGACCCGGCGAACCACGAGCGGATGACCCGGCTCCGGGCGGCCAAGGTGGAGAAGGTGGCCGAGGAGATCCCCCCCGTCGAGGTCGACGACCCGGACGGCGACGCCGAGCTGCTCGTGCTGGGGTGGGGCTCCACCCTGGGCACGATCCGGGCGGCGGTGCGGCGGGTCCGGGAGCGGGGGCTCCCGGTGGCCGCCGCCCACCTGGTCCACCTGAACCCCTTCCCGCGGAACCTGGGGGAGGTGGTCCGCTCGTACCGGACGGTGCTGATCCCCGAGACCAACCTCGGCCAGCTCGCGCTCCTGGTCCGGGCCCGCTTCCTGGTGGACGCCCGGAGCCTCACGAAGGTCCAGGGCCTGCCCATCTTCACCGAGGAGCTGGAGCGGGAGATCCTGCGTGTGCTGGAGGGCACCCCCGCGACCGCCGGGGAGGGACGGCCATGAGCGAGGGACCCGAGGCGCCCGAGGCGGGCGTGGTCACCCTCACGAGGAAGGACTTCACCAGCGACCAGGAGGTCCGCTGGTGCCCCGGCTGCGGGGACTACGCGATCCTCGCCGCCGTCCAGGCCTTCATGCCGGAGCTCGGGATCGAGCCGTGGAACACGGTGTTCGTCTCGGGCATCGGCTGCTCCGGCCGGTTCACCTACTACGTGGACACCTTCGGGGTGCACGGGATCCACGGGCGAGCGCCGGCCCTGGCCACCGGCATCGCCACGGCCCGCCCCGACCTGTCGGTGTGGGTGGTGACGGGCGACGGCGACGGGCTCTCCATCGGTGGCAACCACCTGATCCACGCCCTGCGGCGCAACGTGAACATCAAGATCCTGCTGTTCAACAACCAGATCTACGGCCTCACGAAGGGGCAGTACTCGCCCACCTCGGAGGAGGGCAAGATCACGAAGTCCACCCCCTTCGGCTCGGTGGACCACCCCTTCAACCCCGTGGCGCTGGCCCTCGGCGCCGAGGCCACCTTCGTGGCCCGGACCCTGGACAACGACCGCCAGCACCTGACCGGGGTGCTCCGGGCGGCCGCCGCCCACCGGGGGGCGGCCTTCGTCGAGATCTACCAGAACTGCAACGTCTTCAACGACGGGGCCTTCGACCTGGTCCGGGACAAGGAGAGCGGACGCCGCAACCAGATCCGCCTGGAGCACGGGAAGCCCATCGTGTTCGACGAGGGCCGCAAGGCCGTGGTGGCCCGGGGGACGGGCCGCCTCGCCATCGTGGACGCCGACGCCGTGCCGCCGGAGGCGGTGGTCGTCCACGACGTCCACGGCGACCCCAGCCTGGCCTTCGCCCTGGCCCACCTGGCCGTGGGGCCGACCCAGCCCACCCCCATCGGCGTCTTCCGGGAGGTGGAGCGCCCGGTCTACGGCGAGGCCATGGAACGCCAGATCGAAGCGGCCACCGAGCGCCTGGGGCGGGGGGACCTGGCGAAGCTGCTGCGCTCCGGCGACGTCTGGGAGGTCAAGTAGCGGGGCGCCGGGCGGGCGATGTCCGGAACCGGGCCAGGGCCCGCCCCGAGACGGCCTCGACGCGTCGGAGCTCGGGGACGAGCTCCTCCAGGACCTCCAGGAGCCCGTCGAGGGCCTCGTCGGGGGTGGTGCGGCCGATGCCGATCCGGAGGGGAGAGGTGCCGGGGCAGCCCATGGCCTCCAGCACCGGCGAGGGCTCGCCCGGGGCACCCGAGCAGAGGGATCCTCCGCCCACGTGGAAGCCCCGGTCGTCCAGGGCCATGAGGAGGGCCTCGGGGTCCAGGCCGGGGACGGAGAAGCAGACCAGGTGGGGGGCCCGCTGGGTGGGGTGTCCGTGGAGGCGGACCCCCGGGACGCGCCGCTCCAGTCCCTGCCGCAGGCGGGCGGTGAGTCGCCACTGGCGGGCCGCCTGGTCCCCCAGGTCGCCCAGGCAGGTCCGCAGGGCGGCGGCCATGCCAGCGACGCCGGGGACGTTCTCCATCCCCGAGCGGCGCTTGCGCTCCCGGTCGTCGCCACGAGGGTAGGGGGCGAGGGCCACCCCCCGGCGCACGAACAGGGCACCCACCCCGGGCGGCCCCCCGAACTTGCGGGCGGATAGGGAGAGCAGGTCGGGGCCCAGGGCCTCCGCGTCCACCGGCAGGCGGCCCACGGTCTGACAGGCGTCGGTGTGGAACAGGACGCCGGCCTCCCGACACAGCCTGGCCGCCTCGGCGACGGGCTGGACCGTCCCGACCTCGTGGTTCGCGTGCTGGAGGGTGGCCATCACGGTCCCCGGCCGCCGGACCTCGACGGCGAAGGCGTCCAGGTCCACCTGCCCCCACCGGTCCACGGGCACCCGCACCGTGCGGAACCCCTCGAGCTCCAGGGCCCGGGCCGCGCCCAGGACGGCGGGGTGCTCGGCGGCCGAGACCACGATGCGGCCGCCCTGGCGGCGGGCCCGGAGGGCGCCGGAGATGGCCAGGGCGACGGACTCGGTGCCTCCGGAGGTGAAGACGACCTCGTCGGGCTGGGCGTGGAGGGCGGCCGCCACCTCCTCCCGGGCCTCCTGGAGCAGGCGCGCGGCCCGGCGGGCGGGACCGTGGAGGTACAGCGGGTCCCCGAAGGCGTCCAGGGCCGCGAGCATGGCCTCCCGGGCGGCAGCCAGGACGGGAGCCCCCGACCCTTCGTCCAGGTAGGTGGGGACGCCCAACTCGGACCTCCAGGGTCTACCCGGCGGCCGCCTCTCGGCCCCGGAGGAAGGCGCCCCAGTAGATGAGGGCCGCCACCACCCCCCCGGCGATGGGGCCCACCCAGTACACCCACCAGTCGTCCCAGGTCCCCGAGACGAGGCCGGGACCGAAGGTGCGGGCGGGATTCATGCTGGCCCCCGTGAGGGGCCCACCGGCCAGGATGTCGAAGGTGAGGACGAGGCCGATGGTGAGGCCGGCCGTCCGGGCGAGGGGGCCCCGCTCGTCCACGGCCGTGCCGAAGACGGCGAAGACGAGGAAGAAGGTGAGGACGGCCTCCATCAGGATGCCCGCGCCCACGCTCACGCCGGGGGCGAGCAGGGGCGTGCCGAGGGACGCCGGGCGCCAGAGGTCGGCGGGGAGGGCCCAGCGCAGCAGGGCCGCCCCCACCACGGCGCCCGCCAGCTGAGACAGGACCAGGACCAGGGCCCGGGCGGTCCCCAGCTTGCCGGTGACCCACAGGGCGACGGTGACGGCCGGGTTCACCAGGCCACCGGAGATGTGGGCCGTGACGGAGACCATGACGGCGAGGACGATGCCGTGGGCGAGGGCCACGCCGACCAGGCCGCTGCCCGACGGTCCGGCCACCACCACCGAGCCGGCGCCGATGAAGACCAGGGCCAGGGTGGCCACGAACTCGGCGAGGGCCGCACGGTCGATCCGTTCCATAGGTTCCTCCTCCCTGTAGCCGCGGGGCGCGGCCCAGGGTACCGAAGGCCGGGGCCCCTCCGGAAGGTCCGAGGGGGGGCGGCGGGTAGAATGCCCGGCGTGAAGCTGCTGGTGGTGGGGCCGGACCCGCGCGCCCGGGCCCTCACGGCCCTGGCCCTGCGGGGCCTCGAGGGCCGGCTGGGGGAGCCCCTGGAGGTCCTGGAGGCGGCCGACGGGCTCCGCGGCGTCGAGGTGGCCCGCCGGGAGCGGCCCGACGTGGTGGTGGCCGACGAGATCGCCTCCCGGGCCGGGGCCTTCCACCTGGCCTGGGACCTTCGGGGGGCGGCCGAGCCCTTCCGGGGGGTCATCGTGGTCCTCCTCGAGCGGCGGCAGGACGCGTGGCTCGCTTGCCGGTCGGGGGCGGACGCCTGGTTCGTCAAGCCCGTGGACCCCTTCCAGCTCGCCGAGGGGGTGGCGGAGCTGGTCGAGGCCCGGACCGCCACGGAGGCGCCAGCGTGAAGATCCGGGGCACGTGCCAGCGGTGCGGCCGCGAGTTCATGGCCGAGCAGGTGGTGGCCAACGGGGGGCGCTGCCCCTGGTGCGGCGTGCCCTTCCAGCGGGACTACGCGGCGGTCCTGGTGGACGTCCTCCGCGACGCGGAGGCGGCCGGGAACACCCTGGAGAACGCCCTGGAGAAGGTGGCGGACCTGGACCCCGCCTTCGTCCTCGACGCGGATTCGGTCCTGAGGGGCCTCCGCGAGCACCTGGCGCGCCTGGAGCGGGCCCCGAGGGAGGGATGATGGGCCCGGGCGGCAACCCCTACCGGGTGGAGCTGGAGGAGGGGCCCGACGGCTGGCGGGTTCGCATCCTCGAGCCAGCGGGAGGCATCGTCGCCGAGCGGGCCTGCCGGGACGCCGCCGAGGCCCGCACGTACGCCTCCACCGTGCGCCAGCACCTCTACTGGCTCTCGCCGGAGCGGTTCCGCGAGTACTATCGGCTGCCGGAACCCACGAGTCGCTGAGGGGAAGCGGGTGGGCTTCAACGCCATGCGGCCGGGCAAGGTGGGCAGGGCCGACCTGCTGATGCTGCTCGCCGCCATCGCCCTGGTCGCCGCCCTGGTGGCCTGGGCGGTCCGGTAGATGGGCGCCCTGGACCCCGGGGCCCACGACTACTGCTCCCTCACCACCACCGGGCGGCGGACGGGCAAGCCGCACACCATCGAGATCTGGTACGCGCTCCACGGCCGGCGGGTGTACGTGCTGGCCGGCGGCGGGGAGGGCTCCGACTGGGTGCGCAACATCCGCGCCCAGCCCACCGTGGGCCTGCGCATCGGGAGCCACGACTACATCGCCAGGGCCCGGGTGGTGGAGGACCCCGAGGAGGACGCCCTCGCCCGCCGGCTCCTCCTCGAGAAGTACCGGCCGCGCTACGAGGGGGACCTCTCCGAGTGGGGCAGGACGGCCCTCCCGGTGGCCGTCGACCTCCCGGAGGGTGACCGGTAGCGGCTCTTCGCCGCGGGCCTCCGCCGCGGCCGGTACGGCCTCGCCCGACGCCGGCGACGGTGGGGGGCGGGTCCCCCGAGGTCGAGGTTCCAAGGATCACCGGCCGACGACCGCCGCGGCGGTGCCGGAGGTGCGGCCAGTGCCTTCGGCGGGGCTACCTGACCTCGAAGTCGGTGAACATCCCCATCCGGTAGTGGCCCGTGATGTTGCAGATGAGGGCGTAGTGCCCTGGCTCGAGGTCCATGGTGGCCGACTTGCTCTCCCCAGCTGCGACGTCCTCGACCTCGCCGATGACCTCGCCGTAGGCCTCCTCGTCGACCTTGTCGTCGGCGCCGACCTGCAGGTCGGCCGCGGGCGTGTCGGTCCTGATGACGACGAGCTCGTGCTCCTTGGCGCCCTCGTTCGCCACGATGAAGGTGACGGGGCCCGCCTCCACGCTCGCGGGGTCGGCCTCCATGTACATCTCGTCCGGGCTCGTCTCGCCCACCGTGATCGTGACCGGGGTCCCCTCGGCGGGGGCCTCGGTCGTGGCGACCGCCGCCTCGGTGCTCGTCGCCGACTCCTGGCCGCCGCCGCAGGCGACGAAGGCGAGCGTGGTGGCACTTGCGACCAGAACCACGAGTCCTCTCTTCAACATCTGCCTGACTCCTTTCTGTCGGTCTGTCGGTTCCGCTCCCGGATGGCTGCTCTCATCCGGCTGTCCTCCCCGCCGTGGCGATCCGATGCATGAGCCCGAGCACCACCACGTACGCGGTCCACACGACGATGAACGGGACAAGGATGAGGGGGGCCCGGGCCAGCCCACCGCCAATGCCGAGCGGGGCCTCCTGCCAGCCGGGCACGGGCGCCCGGACGTCGAAGTCCAGGCCGGCCTGGGAGGGCCGGAAGCCGGGGGAGCCGGCGAACGCGGCGACGACGTGCGCGGGTCCCGGCTCGGTCGGGGCGAAGGTCAGCTCCGCCTTTCCCTCCGGATCGGTTCTCGCCTCGTCGAGGACCACCTCCCGCTCGGAGCCCATGAACTCCGTGGTCAGGAGGAGCCTGATGAGCCCGTCCTCGACCGGCCGGCCCCGCGAGTCTGTCAGGGTGGCCTCGATGTCGATGGCCTTGCCGGTCACGGTGCGCTCCGCGGCCGAGAGACTGAGTCTCGTTGGGATGTCCCGTTCCGAGGCTCCGCCGACTGCGGGCGCCGCGACCGCGAGGACCACTCCCAGGCCCGCAACGGCGAGGACGGATCGCGCCCTCACCCGTCCACCTCCGGGGCTCCGCCTGCGATGACTGGGCGCGCTGCTTCACTGATCCCGGGGAGGGCGACGCGGACGCGCTCAGCCTCCTCCTGCCAGCCCTCCTCGACCTCCCACACCGAGATCACGGGGAGGAAGCGGGCCAGGAGGACGAAGGCCAGGGCAAATCCGGCGAACCCGGCAGCCGTGATGGACCACTCCACCCAGGTGGGGCGGTACGAGCCCCATTCGTACGGCATCAGGGGCAGGGCGAGGGAGGGTACGACGATGACGAACCGCTTCAGCCACATCCCGACGTTCACGAGGACGGCCGCCGCCACGATGCCCCGAATCGTGCGGGTCCGCCGGAAGGTCACGAGGAGGGCCGGCACGGCGACGCCGCCGATCGCGAACGTCCAGAAGAGCCCCGCGTAGCGGCCTCCGAGGAGCTCGTGGAGCAGCGCGTCGTCACCGACCTTCAGCTTGTAGCCCACGGTGACGTACTCCGAAGCGGTGAAGTAGGCGTAGACGAGGGCGAGCGCGAGGAGCAGGTAGCCGAGGTACACGAAGTGCCGTTCGGTGATGAACTCCTCCAGGTGGAGGACCCGCCTGAAGATGGCCATGACGACGATGATCCCCCCGATACCGGAGAAGATGGCCCCGACCACGAAGTAGGGGCCGAAGATCGTCGAGTTCCAGCCTTCCCTCAGCGTCATGCCGAAGATCCAGGAGACGACGGTGTGGACGGACACGGCGACGGGGACGATGACGACCGCCATGATGCCGATGGCGCGCGTGAGGGAGGCGCGCTGCTCCGGCAGTCCGGCCCAGCGTAGCGACAGGGCCCGGTACACGCGTCGGCGCAGCCGCGTGAGGCGAGGGGAATCGCGGAGGGCCGCGAGGTCGGGGATGGCCGGGAGGTACAGGTAGATGATGCTGCCCACCAGGTACGTGGTCACCGACAGAACGTCCCAGAGGATGGGGGAGCGCAGGTGCGGGTAGCGCACGAGATTTGCCAGCCGGTCGGGGCGACCCATGTCGATGACGACCATGCTCCCGCCGACCGCGAGGGCCACGACGGTGATCATCTCGGCCATGCGGGTGATCGGCCGGCGCCAGCTGGCATGCGTGATGCGGAGGATGGCTGAGACGAGGGTGCCGGCATGGCTGATCCCGATGAAGAAGACGAAGTTCGTGATGTAGAGGCCCCAGGAGACCCGGTCCCGCATGGCGGTCACCGCCAGCCCGTGCTTGATCTGATAGCCCCAGGCGAAGGCGCCCCAGAGCACCACGGCCGTGAGACCGGCGACGAGGGACCGGCCCTTCCACCCCCAGGCCCGCGGCCTGAGGGGGGCCTCGGTCCGCTCTTCGAGGGTGAGCGCGTCCGTCATATCGGCTGGACGTTCCTGGCGTTCTGGCCGTGGCCGGGCAGGTACCAGACCCGGGGACGGGTACCGAGCTCCTCCTTCAGCCGGAAGGCATCGCGCTCCCTCAGGAGCCAGGAGAGCTTCGCCGTCTCCACGCCGTTCGTGGCGACGTCCCGCGTCAGGTCGCCGAACCACAGGGCGTTCATCGGGCAAGCCGACACGCACGCTGGCAGCTTTCCCATCTCGGTGTTGTGGGCGCAGAAGACGCACTTCTCCACCGTTCCCTTGCGGTGGGGCACCGGGTACTCCGGCGTGTACGTGGCCAGGGTCGCGGCGGGGGGGTTCGTCGGCTCTCCCCAGACGAACGTCCGGGCGCCGTACGGGCACGCCGCCATGCAGATCCGGCAGCCGATGCACCGGTTGTGGTCGACGAGGATGTTGCCGTGCTCGTCGCGGTAGGTCGCGCCCACCGGGCACACGTTCAGACAGGGCGCGTTCTCGCACTGCATGCAGGGGCGGGGGAGGAAGTAGCGCCCGCCGGCTTCGTCGCGCATTTCGAAGACGGGGATCCACTCGCGATCCTCGGTGAAGTGCGTCTCGCGGCAGGCCTCGGTGCACTCCCCGCAGCCGTCGCAGCGGGCGAGGTCGATCACCATCGCCCACTGGGAGACGTCTCCCGAGGGCGATCCGGGCGCCTCGGCCCTGGCGGTCCCCTCCCGGGCCAGGGCGCGGAGCGCGAGGGTCGCGGCACCGACGGTAGCGGCCGCCGTGCCGAGGAAGCGTCGCCTGCTCATGCGCCCCTCGGGTGTGACCTCTCGGCGGAGGGTCGCCTGGGGTCTCGCCATGGCGAGCACAGGATCGCGACGGGAGCGGGGGGCCGACCTCGCTCCCTGGCCCGGAGCCGCGGGACCGGAGGTCCCTGGTTCCCCTCGCCGAACCGACGGGGGGGACCTCGACCTTCGGATAGGGCCGACTACGGGCGCGAGCCGCGGGCGAGGCCGTGACGGTGGGCGTAGGCGACGGCCTGGGCCCGGGACTCCAGGTGCAGCTTGCCGAGGATGTTGGTCATGTGGAACTTGACGGTGGCCTCCGAGATCGACAGCGCCTCGGCCACCTCCCGGTTCGTCCTGCCCTCAGCGACAAGCTCCAGGACCTCTCGCTCCCTGGGGGTGAGCCCGACGTCCGGCTCGCCCGTGGCAAGGTGGCGGACGATCTTGATCGCGAGGCCGCGGGAGAGGGGCGTCTCGCCGCGCTGGAGCGCCTCCAGGAGCTCGAAGAACTCGTCGGCGGCGGTGCTCTTGACCAGGTAGCCATGGGCACCGCGGCGGATGGCCTCGAACAGGTGCTCGTCGGCGTCGGACACCGTCAGGATGACGACCTTCACCTCGGGGAGCTCGTCCTTGATGACGCGGGTGGCCTCGAGGCCGTTGACGCCGGGCATCCACAGGTCCATGAGCACGACGTCGGGCCTGCGCTCCCTCGTCACCGAGATCGCCTCGGCCCCGTCGGAGGCCTGCCCGACCACGTCGATGCCGCGGGCCTTCAGGAGGCTCACCATCCCCTCGCGGAAGAGGGCGTGGTCGTCGGCAAGTACCACCCTCATGGCCGGGTCCCGCCGGACTGGGGAACGCGGACACTGACGACGCTTCCGGAGCCGGGGCTGGAACGGACTTCCAGCTTGCCCCCGAGGGCCCTGGCCCGTTCCTCCATGGTCTTCAGTCCGAAGCCGGAGCGGGCCTGTGCGGGGACGAACCCCACCCCGTCGTCGGCGACGGAGAGTTCGACGTAGCCGTCGCGCTGTTCGAGGACGACCGTCACCTCGCTCGCCTGGCTGTGCCGTCGCACGTTCGTCAGGGCCTCCTGGGCGATCCGCAGGAGCTCGAACTGCGCGGGGGCGGGGAGCCCTCGGGCCGCTGCGGCATCGGCCCGGAAGCTCGACCGGAGCCCGGCCTGGGCGCTGAAGTCCGCGACGTACTCTTCCAGCGCGCGGTCGAGCGGTCGACCCTGGCCAACACGGACCCTCAGGCCCAGGATCGCCTCACGCACCTGCATGCTCAGCTCGCGGGTCGCCTCCTCGAGGCGCGCCAGCTCGCGGCGGGCCGGATCCAGCCGCCCGGCGGAGACCAGCTCCTCGGCTGCCTGGATCTTCGTGGTGAGAAAGCCGAGGAGCTGGCCGAGCTCGTCGTGGAGGTCCCGGGCGATCCGTTCCCGCTCCTCCACGGTTGCGAGGAGCTGCGCCTCCTCGAGTCGGCGGGCGTTGTCGATGGCCGCCGACACAGCCACCGCGAACATGTCGAGGAGGAGCCGTGCCTCCGTGCCGAAGGCGGCGGGGGAGTCCCTGAGGACGGCCAGGGCCCCGGACGGGCGCCCGCCGGGGCGAAGCGGAACACAGAGCAGTGCGGTGGCGCCCGCTTCGCGGGCTTGCGGGGCGCCGGACTCGGCCACGGAGGCCATGAGATCTGCGTCGGCCTCCGTGATGCCGCCCGCCGAGTCAGGTGCGACGACGACTCCGGCGCGGCCGGCCTCGGGGAGGAGGAGGATGGCGGCCCGGTCTGCCCCGACCACCTCCCGGGCGCCGCGGGCGCTGACGTCGAGGAGGTGCTCGAGTTCCAGGGCGCCGGTCACCGACGTCGAGGTCTCGTGGAGGGTCTCGAGACGCCGGGCGCGCTGCGCGAGCTCGTCCCGGAGGCGGGCAAAGGCCCGGAAGACGTACACGGAGAAGGGCACGGCCCCGGCGGCGAGCACCGCGGTGGCCACGACGTGCTCCCCCACCTCGGTGACGCGTTCGTCGAGCTCGATGAAGTACAGCGCGACCTCGATGGAGAGGACGAATACGCTCGGCAGGAGGACGGCAAGGAGCCCGAGGCGTCGGAGTTCCGGGGGGGAGGTCGTGACCCGCACGAAGGCCACCAGGGCGACCACGGCCACGGTCCCGACTCCGGCGGCCAGCAGGTAGCCGACCTGGCGCCCCGAGTACGGCGCCTGCCCGGTC
The DNA here is from genome assembly GCA_964449755.1 of uncultured Actinomycetes bacterium. Lineage (GTDB taxonomy): Bacteria > Actinomycetota > UBA4738 > UBA4738 > HRBIN12 > CAYVCH01. Next base: position 1,475 of record CAYVCH010000019.1, on the reverse strand, counting down.
GGCTCGGGCAGCCGCAGTGCGATGTCGAACCCGACGAGGAGGGCCACCCACAGGCCCAGGCCGATCCAGAGGAGCCGGGTCCGCGGGGTGGTCCTCTGTTCCTCCATGATGCTCCCCGCCCGCCCGGCGGGGTCTGCCATGTCCGCCGGCGGGTCCTCACGTCCAACCATACACGCCGGCCGGTCTCGGCGAATCGCGGAACGAGGTCTCGAGCCGGAGCTCCGAGCCGGCTCAGGCCCGCTCCAGGGCCACGGCCAGGCCCTGGCCGCCCGAGATGCAGAGGGTGGCGAGGCCCAGCGCGTAGCCCATCTCGCGCATCTCGTAGGCCAGGGTCAGGACGATCCGCGCCCCGCTCATGCCGATGGGGTGGCCCAGGGCGATGGCGCCGCCCTTGGGGTTCAGCCGGTCGCGGTCGAACTTGAGCTCCCGCTCCACGGCGAGGACCTGGGCGGCGAAGGCCTCGTTGACCTCGATGACCTCGAAGTCGGCCAGGGCGAGGCCGGTCCGCTCCAGGAGCTTCCGGGTGGCCGGGACCGGCCCGATGCCCATGATGGAGGGGTCCACCCCGGCCCAGGAGGTGGCGAGGATGCGGGCGAGGGGCTCCCGTCCCTCGGCCCGGGCCCGGGACTCGGACATCAGGACCAGGGCCGCCGCGCCGTCGGTGATGCCGGAGGCGTTGCCCGCGGTCACCGTGCCGTGCTCGGGGTCGAAGACCGGGGGCAGCTTGGCCAGGGCCTCCAGGGTGGTGTCGGGCCGGGGGTGTTCGTCCTCGCTCACCGTGATGGTCCTGCCCTTCGGGGCCGGCGCCTCGACGGGCACGATCTCCTTGCCTCGGCGCTCCCTCGCCTGGGCCGCCTTGCGCTGCGACTCGAGGGCGAAGGCGTCCTGTTCCTCCCGGGAGATCTCGTAGATCCTGGCCAGGTTCTCCGCGGTCTCCCCCATGACGAGCCCGCAGAGGGGGTCCAGGAAGCCGTCGCGGTACATCCCGTCCACGACCTCGGCGTTCCCCATGCGGTAGCCGGCGCGCATCCGGTCCAGGAGGAAGGGGGTGCGGCTCATGTTCTCCATGCCCCCCGCCACCAGCACCTCGGCGTTGCCGAGGGCGATCTCCTGGGCCGCGAGCTGGACCGCCTTCATGCCCGAGCCGCAGGCCATGTTCACGTTGTAGGCGGTGACCTCCTGGGGGATGCCCGCGCGGTAGGCGACCTGGCGGCCGGTGTTCGGGCCGTTCCCCGCCTGTCGGGCGTGGCCGAAGATGAGCTGGTCGACCTCGCCGGGCTCGACCTCGGCGCGGCGGAGGGCCTCCCGGGTGGCGGCCACCCCCAGGTCCACGGCGGGGACCCCCGCCAGGGCTCCCAGGAACTTCCCGATGGGGGTCCTGGCACCCTCGACGATGACCGCGCGCTCCACGCTCCCAGTCTAGCCCGCCGGGGCCGGACGCCGTCGCCGGCCGCGGTCGTGGGGGCCGCCGCGGG
>CAYVCH010000018.1:12368-20236 GCA_964449755.1 uncultured Actinomycetes bacterium | reverse complement strand
CGGTTCTCCGGCCGGTGGCCGACCGAGTGGGGGGTGGTCGCCAGGTAGGATCCCTTGCGTCCGTGCGCCGCGAGCCCGTCCCGGGCTCCGGCGCCCGTCCCCTCGGAAGACCGAGGGGCAGGTGGTCAGGGTGGGCGAGGCCTCGGCTCCCCGGGGTCAGCTGCGGAAATCGGAACGCTTATACCCGGGGCCGGGGGCGTCGTATCGTCGGGACGTGGCGCCCAGGTGGTCGCCGGGGGACGTGGTGGTCCTGCGGGAGCTGTGGCGGGGCCGGATCTGGGCCGCCCGGCCGGCGGTGGTGGTCGAGGACACCCCGCAGCGCCTGGCCTTCCACATCCCCACGGGCACGACCTTCAAGGCCGCCGCCACCCCCGACGGCCGGTGGCTGCGCCTCCCCGAGGACGCCTGGGTCCTCCGCGATCAGACCTGGGACGCCTACCGGATCCTGTCCTTCTCCTGGCCGGACAGGGCCCACGGGGTGCTCCTGTACTTCGACGCCGAGGACCGCCTGGCCGGCTGGTACGTCAACCTGGAGGAGCCCCTGCGGCGGACCCCCATCGGGTTCGACACCACCGACCTCGTCCTGGACCTGGAGGTCCGCCCCGACCGCTCCTGGTCCTGGAAGGACGAGGACGAGCTCGCCGAGTGCCTGCGCCGGAGCCTGTTCACCCCCGAGGAGGCGGCCCGCATCCGGGCGGAGGGCGAGCGGGCGGCCCGGCGCATCGAGGCCGGCGAGCCCCCCTTCGACGGGAGCTGGAGCGACTGGCGCCCCGACCCCGCCTGGCCGGTGCCGACCCTGCCCCCGGGCTGGGACCGACCGTCCTGAGCCCTGCGGCGGGCCATGGCCCCCCCCGCCTCAGCCTCCGGGGCCCCCGGTCCCCCGCGCCCGACCGCCGCCCTCCCCCAGGGTCCGGGCAGCGGCGATCCGCTCCTGGGGCAGGGGGTGGGTGAACAGCAGCAGGTACAGGGCCCGGGGCGGCGAGAGGTCGGAGAGGTTCCGCAGGGCGAGGTCCCGCTCCGCCCTGGCGAACCCCTCGGGGTCGCCGGTGAGCTCGACGGCGGCCCGGTCGGCCTCCCGCTCCCACCGCCGGCTCACCGCGGCCCCGAGGGGAGCCCCGAGGAGCTGGAGCCCGCCGACGACGAGCAGGACGAAGGGCACGAGGTGGGGGTCGGTGGGCCCGGACGCCCCCAGGGCCCGCAGGATCCCCTCCCCGGACAGCAGGGCCCAGAGCACGACGACGGTCCCGGCGGCCCCCAGGGCCCCCAGCGCGGCCCCCTTCGCCACGTGCCGGGCCCGCCAGTGGCCGAGCTCGTGGGCGACGACGAGGCGCACGGCAGCCGGCTCGGCCCGCTCGAGGAGGGTGTCGAAGACCACGACCCGCCGGGTCCCGGCGAGCCCCGAGACGTAGGCGTTCTCCTTGCGGGTCCGGCGGCTGGCGTCGGCCACCAGGACCTCCCGCACCGGCGCGCCGGCGCGGCCGGCCAGGTCCCGGATGGCGGCCGCCAGCCCGGGGTCTGCCAGGGGACGGAACCTGTGGAACAGGGGCTCGAACACCACGGGCCCGGCCAGGGTGAGGACGAGGACGAGCAGCGCTGCCCCGGGTGCCGCCACCAGGGGCCAGGCCCCGGGGAACCGGGCCGCCACCTCGGCCAGGCCGGCGAGGGTCCCGGCGGTGAGGGCCACGCCGACGGCCCGGGCCTTGGCCCAGTCCCAGAGCCACCCCTGGAAGGACTGCGTGGAGAAGCCCCACCGGCGCTCGTGGACGAGGCCGCGCCAGGCCGAGAGGGGAAGCCGCAGGACCGCCAGGAGGACGGCCACGAGGGCCGCGTACAGCGCCGCGAAGGCCGCTCGGGGCAGGCCCTCGAGGGGCGCCGCCAGCCACCGCCCGAGGGCGGTGAAGGACGCGGCCGCCAGGGTACCGAGGCCCAGGGCCGCCCCCGCCCCCCAGACGACGTAGGCGGGGCGGTGGTAGGCGCGGGCCCGCTCCACCTCCTCCCGCGAGAACCCCGGGACGGAGCCCATGGACCGCGCTACGTCGGACCGTACCGGGTGAGGAGCCGTTCGGTGTCGAACAGCCGCACCGTCACCCGCCACAGCCCGGCGTCGAGGACGGCGAGCCCGGCCGCCGCCGCGGCGAACAGGCCCACGCTCGGGGCCACCAGGCCGAAGGCGACGGCCGCGACGCCCCCCATGGCGGGCAGCATGGCGAGCCCGGCGAGCTGCTGGGCCACCCGGATGTCGGTGGAGCGCACCGAGACGGCCATGCCCACGGCGATGGCGAAGACGGCGAGGACCGGGGCCAGGAGGAGCTGGGAGGCCAGGAACTCGGCCGTCCACACCCGGGCCACCACGGCGGGCCCGGCCCCGAGGCGTACCCCCACGGCGTAGATCCCGAACAGCGCCCAGGTGAGCAGCACCGCGGGCACCGTGGCCGCCAGGCACTTGCCGAGGAGCAGCTCCCGGGCCGTGAGGGGGGTCGTGAGGACGGGCTCCAGCGTCCCCTGCTCCCGCTCGCCGATCACGGCGTAGGCGGCGACGGTGGTGGGGACCATGAGGGGCACCGCGAGGAGCAGGAGCATGGCCTGGCCCGTGACGCCCACCACCGCCTCGGTGGTGGCGTCGGCGGGCAGGACGATGGCCGGGACCAGGGGCAGCACGACGAAGACCAGGGGCAGCACCCCCATGGTGATGACGATCATCTTGTTCCGGCGGTACTCCCGGAACTCCTTCCGGACCACCGCCCGGAAGCCCTCGTTCACCCCGCCTCCTCGTCCCCGGGGTCCTCCCCCACGATCCGCAGGTACGTCTCCTCCAGGGACGGCCTCTCCTCTCCCACCTCCAGCACGTCGGCCCCGGTCCCGACCAGGGCCCGGACCACCTCGGGCGTGGTGCCCCGGGGATCCGCCAGCCGGAGGCGGTAGACGCCGTCGTCGTGGGTCCAGCCCACGACCCCGGGGACCCCGCCCAGGACCCGGTCGGGGTCCTCGAGGGCCCGGGCCAGCCGCACCCGGAGGGTGGGGCTGAAGCGCTGGCGGCGCAGCTCCTCGGGGGTCCCCAGGGCCAGGAGCCGGGTGTTCAGGATGGCCACCCGGTGGCAGAGGCGCTCCGCCTCCTCCAGCCGGTGGGTGGTGAGGAACACCGTCACCTCCCGGGCCCGGAGCCCCGCGATGAGCTCCCGCACCTCCCGGGCGGCGGCGGGGTCGAGGCCCGTGGTCGGCTCGTCCAGGAACAGCACCTCGGGCTCGGCGAGGAGGGCCCGGGCCAGGGCCGCCCGCTGCCGGAGCCCCTTGGACAGGGACCCCGCCAGGTCGTCTCGGCGGTCGGCGAGCCCCACCGCCTCCAGGGCGTCGGCGATGCGGGCCGCCGTCCGCCGGCCCCCCATCCCGTAGAGGCCGGCGAACAGCTCCAGGTTCTCGGCGAGCGAGAGCTTGAGGTAGAGCCCGGGGGTCTCGGTCATGACGGCGACGCGGCGGCGGATCTCGGGTCCCGCCTCCGCCGACAGGGGCAGGCCCACCACCTCCGCCCGCCCCGAGGTGGGAGCCAGGAGGGTGCCGAGGACCCGGACGGTGGTCGTCTTCCCCGCCCCGTTGGGGCCGAGGAAGCCGAAGACCTCCCCCCGGCGGACCTCGAAGGACAGGTCCTCGAAGGCGGTCCGGGTCCCGAAGCGCTTCGTCAGGCCCCGGCACCGCACGGCGGGCGAGGGGCCCGTCAACGACGCCTCACGACGAGGGAGGTCCCGCCGGCGGGCGGGCCCGTCAGCCCTGGGGCCACCGGCGGTGCGAGGGGCGGTGGTCGGTCCCGCCGGGAGCCCGTCGCGCCCCCCCGCCCGGGAGCCCGCCCTCGCGGGCGTGGACGCGGCCCTCGTGCCGGACGAGCTGCTCCTCACCTTCGAAGCGGGCCCCGCAGGACGGGCACCGGAACCCGGCCCCTCCCCCCTGCCACCCCCGCGGGAGGGCGTGGGCGTGCCCGTGGGCCTCCAGCCCCCCGGCCCCCGTCAGCCGATCGCCGCAGATCGCACACCTCACTGCCATCGGCACCACCCCCGGAGGACCCCACGGGCCGCGTCCCCGCCGCGGGGGCGCCGCCCGCCGGTCGAGCGCCTGGCTGGTAGCGGCCACAGTCTACCGGGCCACCGGCCCCCCGTGGGGCCCGTGGGGCTCCCCCTCCGGGCCCTCGACGCCCTCCATCAGCGACCCCGGCCCCACGTGGGCGGTCTCCCGCAGGGGGACCTCGGGAAGGAGCAGGACCAGCAGCAGCCCCACCACGACCAGGGGGATGGCCGAGAGGAAGACCGTGTGGACCGAGTCCGCCAGGGCCCGCACCACCGCCTCCCGGATGCCCGCCGGCAGGGCCAGGATGGCCGCCGGACTGTCGGCGAGCCCCCCCGGCGGCCGGGCTCCCCACTCCCCCGGCAGGATCGAGGCCAGGGCCCCGCGGAACCTGGCGGTGAAGACCGCCCCGTAGAGGGCGACCCCCAGGGTTCCGCCGATGGACCGGAAGAAGTTCACGGCGGAGGTGGCCGCCCCCAGGTCCCGGTGGCGGACGGCGTTCTGGACGGCCAAGACGAGGACCTGCATCACCATGCCGATCCCCGTGCCCAGCACGAGCATCCCCACCGCGGATTCCAGGCGGGTGGACGTCGCGTCCAGGCGAGACAGGAGGAACATCCCGAGGGTCGCCACGCCCATCCCGCCGATGGGGAAGGCCCGGTACCGCCCGGTGCGGGCGATGAGGCGGCCCGACAGGACCGAGGTGGTGACGATCCCGCCCATCAGGGGCAGCAGCAGCAGGCCGGAGTTGGTGGCCGTCTGTCCCTGGACGGTCTGCAGGAACAGCGGCAGGAACACGACCCCCCCGAACATGGCCGCCCCCACCACGAAGCTGGCCGGGGTGGCCACCGAGAACACCCGGCTGCGGAACAGCTGCAGGGGGAGGATCGGCTCCTCGGCCCGCCGCTCCCACCACACGAAGGACGAGAGGAGCCCCAGGGCCGCGGCGGCCAGCCCGAGGATGGCCGGCGACGCCCAGGGGTAGGTGTTGCCGCCCCACACCGAGACCAGCAGCAGGCAGGTGGCACCGGCGACCAGGAGGGCGGCGCCGAGGGCGTCGATCCGGTGGCGGTGGCGGACGAAGGGCAGCCGCAGGGCCCGGGAGGTCACGGCCAGGGCGGCGGCCCCCACCGGGAGGTTCACGTAGAACACCCACCGCCAGCTCAGGTGGTCGGTGAAGAAGCCCCCCACCAGGGGGCCCACCACGCTCGCCAGGGCGAAGACGGCGCCGATGTAGCCCTGGTAGCGCCCCCGATCCCGGGGGGCGATGATGTCGCCGATGATGGTCATGGTCATGGCGATGACCCCGCCGGCCCCGATCCCCTGGATGCCCCGGGCCACGATGAGCTGGAGCATGTCCCGGGCGAGCCCCGCCAGGGCCGAGCCCAGAAGGAAGACCACGATGGCCGCCCGGAAGACCGGCCGCCTGCCGTACAGGTCGCTCACCTTTCCGTACAGAGGGACCGCCGCGGTCGAGGTGAGCAGGTAGGCCGTCACCACCCACGACAGGTGCTCCAGGCCGCCCAGGTCGCCCACCATGGTGGGCAGCGCCGTGGCCACGATGGTCTGGTCCAGGGCGGCGAGCAGCATGCCCGTCATGAGCCCGCCCAGGACCGTCATGACCTGACGGTGGGACAGCTTGCCCGCGGGTGCCTCCACGCCTTCCTCCCCGAAGGTCGCCGGCTCCACGATCTCACAGGCCCCGGGCCGCGTCTGCGGCGGGCCGGGCGCGGCTAGACTCCCGCCGTGGCCTGGGCCCTCGGCGTCGGCGTGCAGCTCCCCGAGGTCGAGCGCGACGTCCGATGGCCCGAGTACCTGGCCATGGCCCGGGCCGCCGAGGAGGCGGGCTTCGACTCCATCTGGGTCGGTGACCACCTCCTCTACCGAGGCGGGGGCCGGCCGGAGCGGGGCCCCTGGGACGCCTGGACCCTCCTGGCCGCCCTGGCCGCCGTCACCTCCCGAGTGCGCCTGGGGCCGCTGGTCGCGTGTGTCGCCTTCCACCCCCCGGGGGTGCTGGCCCGGATGGCCGCCACCGTGGACGAGGTCTCCGGCGGCCGCCTGGTCCTCGGCCTGGGCGCCGGGTGGAACGAGGTCGAGTTCCGCGCCTTCGGGATCCCCTTCCACCACCGGGCCTCCCGGTTCGCCGAGGCCCTCGAGGCCACCCGCCGCCTCCTGGCCGGCGAGCGGGTCACCCTGCGGGGGCGCTTCGTCCGCCTGGAGGAGGCCGTGCTGCTGCCCCGCCCCGCCCGGCGACCGCCCCTCATGGTGGGCAGCACCGGCGAGCGGGTCCTCCGGGCGGCCCTCCCCCACGTGGACGCCTGGAACGTCTGGTTCGAGGACTACGGCAACACCCCCGAGGGCTTCGCGGAGCTGAACGCCCGGGTGAGCCGCATCGCGGAAGGAGCCGGGCGAGGTCCGGGCGAGGTCCGGCGGAGCGCCTGCGTCGCCGTGGCCCTGGACCGGGCCGGGGAGCGGCTGTTCTGGGACGGCGCCCCGCCGGTCACGGGAGGCGAGGACCGCATCGTCGCCCACCTCCGGGCGCTGGCCGAGGCCGGGGCCGACGAGGCCATCCTCGTGGTCGACCCCATCACCGAGGAGTCCATCCGGCGGCTGGGCGGGGTGCTGGCGAGCCTTCGGAGCTGAGGACCGGAGGGGGGATGTGCGGTGGAGATGGGACCCCTGGAGAAGCGGGTGCTGGCGAGCCGGCCCTGGGGGTTCCTCACCCGGCAGCTGGTGGTGCCCTGGGTGCTCTCCTTCGCCGAGCTCCCCTCCCGAGGCGACGTCCTGGAGCTGGGGGGCGGCGGGGGGCACGCCGCCCGGGCCCTGGCCGAGCGGTTCCCCGACTGGCGGCTCACCGTCACCGACCTCGACCCGGAGATGGTCGAGCGGGCCCGGGCTCGCCTGGCACCCCTCGCCGGCCGCGTGCGGGTGGAGCCGGCGGACGCCACCGCCCTGCCCTACGCCGACGCCTCCTTCGACCTGGTCCTGGCCACCTTCGTCTGGCACCACGTGGGCCTGTGGGAGCGGGCGACCGGGGAGGCCCGCCGTGTCCTCCGCCCCCGGGGGCGCCTCGTGCTCGCCGACCTCCTGGCGTCCCGGCTGGACCCGGCCGGCCACGGCGCTTACCGCCTGGGGGAGCTGCGGGAGGCCCTCGCCCGGGCGGGCTTCCGCCGGTGGCGGGTGCGGAGGGGGCCCGGCCCCTGGTACCGGGCGGTGGCGGAGGCGCCCTGAGCCCTACTGCATCTTCGGGTCCGGCGGCATGGTCGACAGCAGGGCGTACCGCCCCCCCTTGCGCCGGAGGACCGCGCTCCACAGCCTGCCGGGCTCGTCGGCGAAGACGTCGGCGGGACGGGCACGCTCGGTGATCCAGGCCCGCTCCTCCAGCTCCCGCTCCAGCTGGCCGGGACCCCAGCCGGCGTAGCCGGCGAACACGCGGACCCTCCGGACCACGGCCGCCACCCCCGGGTCGACCTCGCCGACGAGGAACCCGATGGAGTCGAGGACCGGGAGGTCGGGACGGCCCGGCTCCTCGAACTCGGCGAGGACCACGACGTCGGTGGGGCGGACGGGTCCGCCCACGAACACCCGGGCGTCCCGCCCCGCCAGCCCGGCCAGGACCGGGACCGCCTCCTCCACCGTGAGGTCGGTGGGCCGATTCAGGACCACCCCCAGGGCCCCCTCGTCACCGTGGTCGCCGACCAGCACCACCGTGCGCCGGAAGTTGGGGTCCAGCAGGGCCGGCCCGGCGATGAGCAGGTTTCCCCGGAGGCTCTCCACGGTCTCCATCATCGCCGAAGCCGCGCCGGGGGACACGCGCG